>CAYSDT010000572.1:0-2061 GCA_964429835.1 uncultured Ardenticatenaceae bacterium
ATTTCGGGGAGACCTGACAGGTTTTTCAAAGATACTCGTGTAAAACAAGAGGCCTGGATGAAACCTGTCAGGTCTTTACCCCAAGTTATTGAGATGTTACCTCTCCCCCACCTTCTCCAACACATCCAAAACATTAACGGCCGTTTCCCACCATCCAAACCGCTTCACATTCAGCAACCCCCGCTCCGACAACTCCGCCCGCAAAAGCGGGTCAGTCGCCAAGTTGCTGATCGCCGTCGCCATCCCCTCCACATCCAGCGGATCGACCAGCAGAGCCGAGTCGCCCGCGACTTCGGGCAGCGAGCTTGTCGTGGAGGCCAGCACGGGCGTGCCGCACGCTTGCGCCTCCAACAGCGGAAAGCCAAACCCCTCATGCAGCGATGGGTAAAGCAACGCCATCGCCCCTGAAAGCAGCGCGGCCTTGTCGCGGTCGGCGATGAAGCCGGGCGTGATGATGTTATGCGCGGCGGCGCGATGGCTTTCGATTTCAGCCATAATCGGGTCGGCCAGCCAGCCCATCCCCCCCGCCAGCACCAGTTGCGGCGCGGCTCCGCTTTCGGCATACGCCTGCACCAATCGCCCCAGATTTTTGCGCGGTTGCAACGTGCTGAGAAACAAAAAGTACGGCGGGGTGATGTTGTATTTCTGACAAACGGCCGTTATTCTTTCCTCATCCCGCACCCTTGCCAGCAACGGGTCAATGCCCGGATACACCACCGTCACCTTTGCGGGGGCGATACTGTAAAAGGCGTTCAAATCCGCCTTCGTCGCCTCCGAATCAGCGATGACATGGCGGCTGACGGTCGCATTATGGCGCGTACTCCATTCTAAATAACGCAGTTGGCGCGACGGGTGCGCCTCTGGAAAGTGCCGATAGCCGACATCGTGAATCGTTGCCACGCTTGCTTTTTTGTAGCCGTAGGGAATCACATGCGCGGGCGTGAAAAACACGTCGGGCGAGTGCCGTCGCAGCTCCCATCCCAGCCGCAAATGTGTCCACAAGCGCGGAAAGGGGATGACAGTGTGTTCAATGTCGTCAGTTTTGGGAAATAAACCCGCAGGCACGGGGCGATGGAAATAAAGCCGCACCTGATGGCCGCGTCGCACCGCCAATGGCAGCAAATGGCGAATCAAAAAGTACGCATACGCTTCCGTCCCCGTCCGCTGTGTCGTAATCGCCCGACTGGCATCAATGCCGATTAACACGATGAGAGTAGCAAGTTACAGGTGGCAAGTTGCAAGTGACACACCTGTATACTTGCTACTTGCCCACTTGTTACTTGCAACTTTTTTACTCGCATCCCGCGCCCATTTCGAGGAAGCTTTCGGCCACCCAGCCTTCATCGCCGAACAGCGAGCGCACTTTGCGCCATATCAAATCATTAACGGGTTGCGGTTCATCATCCAGCATGGTGACCAGATCGCCTTCGGCCAAAATGATGATCTGTTCGCCGCCGGGCGCGTCGCGCATGGTCAGACCGTTGCCGAATGTTTCGGCAACCTGTGCGCGGCAGACGGGTTTGGTGGGAACGGCCGTTGGGCCAATCGGTGTTGGTGGAATCGGCGTTTCCAATGGTGGAAATTGGCTCAGTTCAGGGGTGGGGGTGATGGTTGGCTGGACAGTGCCATCACTGTCGGCGGCGATGGGGTCAGAAACGGCCGTTTCTCCCCCGCCGCCTCCATAAATCAACATCCCAATCGACGCACTGAACAGTAACGCACTGCCAATCAGGATGAATCCAGCACGGCGCAACACCGCTTCACGTTCCAGCGTGTAGAAGCGGGCAGCCCCGCGCCGAATGTCGCGGTAAGCGGCAATCGCGGCGGCAAAGCCCGCGAATGCAAGGGCGAGAGGGATGAATATGCCGCTCATTTAGTTTTGTTTGTGAAAAGTGTCATGCGTAGAAAATAATGAATAATGAATTGGGAATAATTAATAATGAAGTGACGGCTCTCGTTCACAATTCGCAATTCATTATTCATTGTTAATTATTATTCCGCCTTGCCGCAAGATGCGCGGTGGCGATTGGGTGCAATCTATGATGGTGGATGGTGGCGTAG
>CAYSDT010000573.1:0-2058 GCA_964429835.1 uncultured Ardenticatenaceae bacterium
AATTGGGGAAAACGGCCGTTATTACATCACAAAATCATCGGGGCTGTTTACGGCAACGAAATAAAAAACGGCCGTCTTGAAGACGGCCGTTTTCGTTTTATCTTACAAAAGAGAGGCTCTATCTACCCATCTCCCCCGCTCTCGTCACCAGCGTTGCAAATTCCTGTACATCAGCATCCGCTGGCAAATATTCTGCAATGCGGCGAGCATCAGCAGCGATGCTTGTCAACGTGTTTTCCTGCGCCCAGTAGCTGTCGCGTAAAATCTCAGCGTATTCGGCAACAACGGCCGTTAATTGAAAGCGTGGCGATGTTTCCACAAATGAAGGGGCAAACTCCGCTTGTGTAATCGTCTGCTCAAGTTCCATCGCCGCGTCCGTATTCGGTTGGATATACCGCACATGCACCGTCATTGCAACAGCATTGGGGTCAGCATCTTCGGCGAATTTCACCTCATACAACGCCGTCACGCTATGCCCCGCACCAACTTCGCCCGCGTCAACTTCATCATTGCGAAAATCCTCATCGGCCACATCGCGGTTTTCATAACCTAACAGACGATACCGCTCCACAACCTCTGAATTAAATTCAACCTGAATTTTTGCATCTTTGGCGATGGTAAACAGCGTTCCCATCAACTGCGTCTCAAATACCCGTTCTGCTTCCTGCATGGAATCAATGTAGGCGTAGCTGCCATCACCCTGATCAGCCAACTGCTCCATCATCACATCGTTATAATTTCCCATTCCATAGCCAAACGTGCTGAGTTGGATGCCTTCTTCCGCATGTTGCAAAATCGCTTCGGCGACGGTGTTACCCACATTGCCTACACCATCAGAAGCCACAATCAGGCGATTGATCTGACCTGGACGCGCATATCTGGCGGCCAAATCATAAGCAAGCATCAATCCCTCTTCCACATTTGTGCTGCCCTCTGGTCGTAATTCATCAATCGCACTCATAATCGCACGACGAGACTCTACCGCCGTTGGTTCCAAAACAACGCGCCCGTGTGAGCCATACACGACTAATCCGACACGATCTGTTGGCCGCAAATTGTCAAGCAGCATCCGCAGCGACTCCTTGACCAATCCCAGCCGATTACCCTGATCCATTGAACCAGATACATCGATAACAAAGATAAGCGTTGCATCAGGGCGGGCAAGTGGATTAGCTTCATACCCCTGAATGCCGACGCGCATCAGGCTGTATCGTTCATTTTCGCCATATGGGGCGGGTGAACCTTCCAGATGGATGGCAAAAGCATCATGTTCGGGCGATGGGTATTGTTGATCAAAATAGTTGACGTACTCTTCGACGCGCACCGATTCGCTGGGCGGTAAATGTCCGTCGTTCAGGTAATTCCGCATGAGTGTGTAAGAGCCTGTGTCCACATCCATCGCAAAGGTAGACAGGTTGTCATCTTCCACATCAATGAAAGGATTGACACCATACTCTTCAAAAAACATATCAGCGGGCATCTGAGCATTTGGAGATATTTCCATTATTGCAGCTTCTACTTCTGATACAACGATGGCTTCTCCTCCTTCTGCCATCACCTCTTCTACAACAACACGAGTAACTTCGATTTCAACTGAAATCATTTCACTTTCTTCTACAACAGTTTCAGTAACAGTTTCTGTGACGACACGAGTAACTTCCTCTGTAACCGTTTCTGTCCCGCCACAGGCGGTCAGAAACAGAAATAGAAAAGTGAACAAAACGGCCGTTTTCCAGCGTTTAATAAACATAATTCTTCTCCTTACGTTAAGTTTTGGCGTTTTTTTTAATTGTTATGGTTGGAAACGGCCGTTAGCAATCCAAACAACATAGTCAGTATAATCAAGAAAACGCTGTGTGTCAAGATAGTGACAAACTGGTGACAGTTTAATCATGTAAGTAAAAAATAGATGTGACACCCCCCGATAAATCTGACCGTATTTGTATAAAAAAAGCCCCTGTAAAACAGGGGCTTTTTTTATACAGTTTGATGGTAAACGGCCGTTTTACATATTAGGCAAAGTCCGCTGCAAAATTGGCAGCTCATCCAACGCCTTAC
>CAYSDT010000574.1:0-2054 GCA_964429835.1 uncultured Ardenticatenaceae bacterium
TCTAATATGGTGTGAATAATGAATCTCAACTTACCTATCCTTGACCAAGTAGCCAACTGCAAAAACCTGCTCATCGCTGGAATGGGTGGCGGATTTGACCTATTTTGCGGTTTGCCCATTTATTTTGAACTCCGAAAACGTGGGCAAACCGTTCATCTAGCGAATTTTAGCTTTTCGGACATAACCAGTTTTTCTGGTGGAACCCGACTAACACCAACTTTAGTAGGCGTTGATGCAAACTATGACCGTATGGTTATCTATTTTCCTGAACTTTATTTGGCGAAGTGGTTTCAGGAAAAGCAAGATGATCCAGTAACCATTTGGAGTTTTCAGAAAACAGGCACAGCCCCACTGCTGAAAGATTATCGGGTTTTGGTTGACCATCTAGATATCGATGGCATATTGTTAATTGATGGTGGTGTTGACAGTTTGGTTCGTGGAGATGAAGAAGAGACGGCTAGCCTGATTGAAGATTCAACCTCACTATTTGTTGTTAACGAATTACAAGATGTTCCCGTTCGACTTATGGGCTGTATTGGATTGGGCGTAGAGCTAAATTTAACGTTTCCACAAATCTTTGAAAATATCGCTAACTTGACGAAAATGGACGGATTTTTGGGAAGTTGTTCGCTTGCGCCACAGATGTGGTCATATCAACTATATGAGGAGTCTGTTTTATATGTACAAAGTCAACGGATGCAAGATCCAAGTGTAATCAATTCATCCATCATTTCTGCGGTCAGGGGAGAGTATGGAAACCATCATTTGACAAAAAAAACAAGGGGAAGCCACTTGAATATCTCCCCCTTGATGGCTCTTTATTGGTTTTTTGATTTGCCTGCTGTAGCAGAACAAAATCTGTTTTTGTCAGAAATAGCTGATACGGATACGTTTATGGATGTGGTACAAGCATATATACCTTTCAAAAGGGGGCTGAAAGTTCGAAGGAATAATAAAATTTTTCAGCCTTAATAATGGATAATTATCCATTATCAATTATTTTGCTAACTGCTCTGGCAATGTCGTTTCATACGGTGGATAGGCGATGCCGTTTTCAGTGATGATGGCGGTGATGAGTGCGGCGGGGGTCACATCAAAAGCAGGGTTGTAAACGGCCGCTCCCGTTGGTGCGATCTGCTGACAGCCGACGTTGGTTATTTCCGAAGACGGCCGTTCTTCAATTTCAATCTCGTCCCCCGATTTGGTCTGTAAATCAATCGTCGTCGTCGGCGCGGCGACATAAAAGGGAACGCCATGCGCCTTCGCCACCAACGCCAAATTATACGTCCCGATTTTATTGGCCGTGTCCCCATTGGCCGCCACCCGATCCGCACCGACAACGCATAAATCAACCCCATGCACGCGCATAAAATAACCCGACGCACCATCGACGATGATGCGGAATGGCACGCCCTGCTGCTGCAATTCCCACGCCGTCAATCGCGCCCCTTGCAAGCGCGGGCGGGTTTCGTCCACCAATGCCAACACCTCTTTGCCCGCTTCGTGTGCCGTGCGAATAATGCCCAACGCCGTGCCATAATCGACCGTCGCCAAGCTGCCCGTGTTGCAATGGTGAATGATCGTCGCCTTGTCGGGGATGAGCGGCAGGGCGTTTTGCCCAATTTGGCGGTTGATGGCAACGTCTTCGGCGGCGATGGCGTTCGCTTCGTCCAGCATCGCTTGCTGAATGGCAACGATATTGTCGAGGGCGGGGTCGGCTAACCGCGCCATCATCCGATCAATTGCCCAAAATAGATTAACGGCCGTTGGGCGTGATCGCCGCAGCATGTCGGCATCGGCGGCAAGTTCTTGCTGTAATTTGGAAGGGGAGGGGGCGATGGTGTGAACGGCCGTTAATGCCAAACCATACGCCGCCGCCGCTCCAATCGCGGGTGCGCCGCGTATGACCATGCTTTTGATCGCTTCGGCTATGGAAACGGCCGTTGTGTACTCATTATAAACCGTCGCCAACGGCAACTTCCGTTGATCCAACAGGCGAACCGTGCCGCCATCCAGCCACTCAATTGATCTAAAACTCATCTGCTCACCTCATT
>CAYSDT010000575.1:0-2051 GCA_964429835.1 uncultured Ardenticatenaceae bacterium
GGTAAAGACCGTGCCGATATTTCCTTTTACCGTGAAGACTTCTATAATAGAAAGTCAACTGACTTAATTATGATCAAATAGGTGCTATCTATGACAAAAACACGCGGTATTTTTATTGCAATTGTGGGATTAACGGCCGTTTTCATCTGTGGTCTGCTCGCTTGGCAAGCGGTCAGCAATCTCATTGATGATGGTGGTATTGGTGGAGAGAGTAATGAATCCATAACGGCCGTTGGTACAACGGCCGTTCCCGAAGGAAGCGTCCTCATCTCCATCGCCTCATCCAGCACCAAACGCAACTGGCTTGACCAAGTTGTCGCCGACTTCAACACCGCTGGCATGACGACGGATTCTGGCGCAGCCATCGTCGCCCAAGTCAGTCACGTCACCTCTGGCGGCTCGATGAACGCCATTTTGGACGGCAACATCCAACCCACGGCGTGGAGTCCAGGCGACCAATCATGGGTTGCCCAAGCGAACGACGCATGGGAATTGCGGACAAACAAACCCATCGCCAGTGCCGCGTGTCAGCCCACCGTTTACGCCCCGCTCGGCTTTGCGATGTGGCGGCCAATGGCCGAAGCACTCGGCTGGCCGGACACGCCCATCGGCTGGGACACCATCACCGACCTCGCCGCCGACCCCGAAGGATGGGGCAGTGTTGGACGGCCAGAATGGGGACAATTCAGCTTCGGACATACCCATCCCGCCTACGCCAACTCAGGATTGCTTTCCATGACGGGTTTCGTTTACGGCGTGGCCGACAATGCCGACACGCTGACCGCCGCCGACATTTACAGCGACGACGTGCAAGCGGCGATGGAAACGCTGGAAGGCGTGACCTCCAAATACGGCAAATCGTCGCCCGCTTTGCTTGACCTAATGGCGCGTGAAGGGACTGGATTCCTGCACGCCGCCGCCGTCCCCGAAGCGGATACCGTGAAATTCAACATCGAACGGGGCGACGAACTGGCATTCCCGCTGGCGTTCATCTTCCCATCGGGCGGCACGATTTGGGCTGACCATCCGTACTGCGTTTTGGACAATGCCGATTGGGTGACGGATGAGCAAGCGGAAGCCGCGACCATCTTCCGTGACTATTTATTGGCTGACGAACAGCAAGAACTGGCGATTGATAATTATTTACGGCCGTTAGACCCATCCATCCCCCTGCACGCCCCGCTTTCGATGGAAAATGGCACCGATGCCAGCATCAGCACCGATGATATTCCCGCCCTGCCCAGCCCCAGTTTGGAGGTGAGCAACGCGGTGATCGACATTTTCAACATCAACAAGCGCAAGGCGACGATTTTAGTCGTCATCGACGTGTCGGGCAGCATGGAAGGGGACAGAATCAAGACGGCACGGACGGCAACGGCCGAATTTTTGGAGCGACTAGACCCCAACGACGAAGTAGGCGTGATGATTTTCAGCGACACGCCCGTAATGCTCGAACCGCCCGCCCGCGTTGGCGACATCGGCGAAGGATTGGGGCAGCGTGTGGAAGGGTTGGTCGCCAACGGCAACACAGCACTATACGAATCGGTCTGCAATGCGACCGACGCGCTGTTGAAAATACAGCAAAAGGATGAAGCCGCTGGCGAATCGCGGCTGTATGGCATCATTTTACTGTCCGACGGCGAAGATACCGTCGGCACGGTGACGGAAAACCAGATGTTCGCCACCTGCCTGCCCAGTCAAGCGGAGGCGGATGGAATCAAAATCTTCCCCATCGCTTTTGGCGAAGGGGCGGATCAGGCGGTGCTGGATCATATCGCCACTGTCAGCGGCGGCCGCATGTTCACCGCCGAACCTGATTCGATTGGGGACATTTATATCTCTATTTCGGCCGAGCAGTAACGAACGACTATCGCCTCGCCCGTGAACTGGGATATTAGGTTCTTCCAGTTCACGGGCAAGGCAATCGGATGGGATTCCGTTCTGCATGGGGGTGATCGTGGCCGATTGCCTTGCCCCTACGGGAATGTGTTGTAAACGGCCGTTTTCCATCCGTTCATTTCCAAAACTTGCACTGAGCTTGTCGAAGTGTC
>CAYSDT010000576.1:0-2040 GCA_964429835.1 uncultured Ardenticatenaceae bacterium
GTGTCTGTGATGGTGGTGGTGATTTCAACAGTGACGTTGGGCGGGTTGACCGAACGCAGTTCCACGCCACGATCTGGGAAGGTGATGATGGGTTCAATGCTGTACACCCCTTCTTCCAGTCCGAAAAGGTCGATGGTGGCGTGAATTTCTTCCAGAAGGATGCTGTCCAACACGGGTAATGGGCCAAATAAAACGACACGAACGGCCGTTGGATCAACAGTCGCTTCTAACCCATCGCCCACGCCCTGCACTTCAATTTCTGGCTGGAAGGTTTCGGTGGTCATAAAGGGTTCGATGTTTATATCGACGAAAATTTCTTCCGTCGCCTCAGCCATCGTCACCCCATCGGGCAAAATAAGAGCGACTTGGTAGCGGGTGGCTTCTGTCAACCCAGTGATGTCTACGGGTTCGGTGGCGATGCTGGTGATGTCGCCCAAATCGCCTGGTGTGCCTTGCAGCAGGACGCTGGATGGGGTGGCGGTGACGCTGAGCAGCCGGTAGCCATCGGGAAGCGTGCCGACAATATCGACAACGATTACTTTTTCAGCGAAGCCTTCGGCTTGATTGACGGGAATGGTGACATCGACGGTTTCGGGGGTGATGTTGAGGTTGTTGATGCTGACCACATCGCCTTGTTCGTCATAAAAGATGGGGGTGAGGGTGTAAACGGCCGTTTCTCTCTCATTATTCAAAAACAGCGTCCCCTCAGCGACCGCCATCGCTTCCACTTGCCCCGATGGGCCAGTAATTGTAATGAACGGCGGGTCGATAAATGGTTCACCCATCTCATGCCCCAGTGCGACTTGGCCGCGAATGTCCAGCACGACAGGGATTTTGCGGGTGATTTGTTCTTCGATGTAAACGGCCGTTTCCTCTGGAGATTGTGACAAAATCGTGATCCCCTTAACCGTTGAGCGCACCTGAATCGGGACGAATGTTTCTTCACCAAGCGATACGCCGCTCAGATCTGCCGTCGCCGAAAAATCATCAGAACTGATGCCCGTGACGACAGACGATGTCCCTTGAAACCAGATTTGTACCGTCTGTTCATGGGCGGGCCGTACCAGTAATGTATTTTCTGGCTGGCCGATAAATTGGATGGTGACGGGTAAAAATTCGGCACGAATGGGATCGTTCGCCTGCACAGCGTTGATCCAGATGAGGACTGCCACAATAAATGAAAGCAGCAAGGTGAATGAGTTAGAAGTGAATGCGCGGATAAATTTCATAACGGCCGTTACTCCTCAACCCCGCGCCCACTCATGTACTCTTCCAACAGGAGAGCCAACTGTTCAGGCTCCTGTCGGCGGATGATATTGCTGTCGTGTACCAATGAAATATACCCCGTCTCTTCGGAAATGATGACGACGACGGCATCGCTGACTTCGGTGATGCCCAACGCGGCACGGTGGCGCAATCCCAACTGCCGATCTTTCAGATAGCTGGAGGTCAGCGGCATAACACAACCTGCCGCCGCAATTCTTTTGTCACGAATGATGACCGCACCATCGTGTAATTCAGTCGTTTTGTTGAAAATCGTTTGCAGCAGTTCGGCTGATGGTTCGGCTTCTAATTTAATGCCGCTGTCAACATACTCTTGCAATCCCGTGTCGCGCTCAAAGACGATCAATGCGCCGTGTCTGCGCCGCGAAAGCACGCGGCTGGCAACGGTGGTAGCGGTGATGGACACATCTTCATCACGTCGCTTCCACAAACGGGTAATTTTGCCTGTGCGCCCCAATTGCTCAAGGGCGCGGCGCAGTTCTGGTTGAAAAATAACGGGGATGGAAAATAACAGGATGGGGGAAAATTGGTTAAATACCCACGAAGAGGCGGGCAGGTCAA
The DNA here is from genome assembly GCA_964429835.1 of uncultured Ardenticatenaceae bacterium. Lineage (GTDB taxonomy): Bacteria > Chloroflexota > Anaerolineae > Promineifilales > Promineifilaceae > S016-13. The sequence continues at coordinate 1,846 of CAYSDT010000576.1, forward strand.
TGAGGGAGGCGAGTAAACTGGCAATAAGGGCGAAGGCGATGAAGCCGCGCAACATCTGCATGGCGCGTGTGCCGCGTACCATCCATAATGCGCCGAAAATAACGGCCGTTACCAATAAAATATCAACAACGGCCGCAAAATTCAGCCGATTGATATACTCCACTATAATATCCACAATAAACGGCCGTTATTCCT
>CAYSDT010000577.1:0-2039 GCA_964429835.1 uncultured Ardenticatenaceae bacterium
ATGTCCCCGCCAACGCGCCGCCCGATTTTGTGCATGAGATAGAACTCATCGCCACCTCCCAAAATGACTTTTCCATCACCGCCGCCGTGAACCTGCGCCACAAAATTCCCGGCCACATTTTGCTGGTCGATGATGACCGTTGGTACGACCAACAAGCGGTGTACAGGGCAATGCTCGACAGCATGAATCTCAGCTACGACGTGTGGGACATTGACGGCAATAATGACGGCACGAAGCGCGGCAGCCCGCCGCTGGAGATACTCAATCGGTACGATATGGTGCTGTGGTACACGGCGTATGATTGGTTCAAACCCATCACCCCCGCCGAAAATAAAAATTTAGCGACGTATTTGGCACAAGGCGGGCGACTGTTCCTGACCAGTCAAGATTTTTTGTATTACAACCATCAAACCGAACTCGCCAGCCGTTATTTGGGAGTGATGGATTACACCGAAAGCGTTACGCCCACATTAATTTACGGCGCGGCTGATGGGGCGTTACAACTGGATTGGTCACCGTACCAGAATAATGGGGACGGGGTGATTCCTGCGAACAAACGGCCGTTTTTGTACTCTGAAAAAGGGATGGGCATCGGCACGATGACGGCTGGCGGCGATTGGCGCACGGCATTTCTCGGCTTCCCGCTGGAAAAATTACCCATCGCTGACCATGCGCCAACGATGAATCGCATCGTCGGCTGGTTGAGCGATTTAGGCGAGACGACATTCACCGTTGACGCACAATCGGGGGCGATTGGTGTGCCGCGCAGCTACACGATCACACTCCGCAATGACCCATCCGCGCCCACCAACCAAGTTGCCATCACGAACACAATCCCCGCCAGCTTAACACTGCAAACGGGGACGGTTACAGGCGGGGCGACGTATGATCCCATCACCCGTGAACTGACGTGGGCGGGCAACATGAACAGCGGCGGGCAACATCAAATCAGCTACCAAGCCATCCCCGCCGCAGGGGGGATGGATGGATCCATCTTGGAAAGCGGGTTGGCGGTGCATTATGATCGGCACGGGTTGACGTTTGAGAAAACGGCCGTTTTATACATAAACGCACCCGATTTGAGCAGTTCAACGTTGACCGCTGTCAGCAACAGCCCATCGCCCACGCCAACCATCACCTACACCTTACGACTGGTGAACGACGGGCAGCAAGCGGCGATGGGAACAACGGCCGTTTTGACCTTTTCCGAACCATTGACGATGGTGCTTGGCAGTTTGACAACCACGCTGGGAATAACGGCCGTTTTCACCGATCACCTCGAATGGACAGGCGATCTCGCCCCCAATGCCATCGCCACCGTGACGGTTGGACTGGAACGGGGGGTGTCGTTGACGCAATGGGTGTTGCCCGCAACGGCCGTTTTAGATGATCGGGTAACGGCCGTTACCGTTTTGTACAATCAGGTGGAAATACGGCCGTTTGTGGTGTACATGCCAATTGTGGCGAAGTAAGTGGCAAGCGAGTGGCAAGCGAGCAAGTGGCAAGTGGCAAGTAAGCAAGTAGAATACGCAAAACTTACACACTTACATACTTGCAACTTGCACCTTGCAACTTGCACCTTGAGGAATTTTTATGTACTGGTTAGAAGTCAGTGTTATTACAGATGGTGAAGGCGCGGAGGCGGTGGCTGAGGTTTTACGGCCGTTTGCGTATCAAGGCAGCATAGCCGTGGAACAGTTGGGCGACGAAGACAACGCGAATCCGAATGCGATGGAAACGGCCGTTACCGTCAAAATATACATCGCCCACACCCAAGACACCCCCGCCCTGCGTCGCCGCATCGAGGAAATCCTCTATCACATGGGGCGCATGTACCCCATCCCACCCCCCACTTTCCGTAAATTGGAAGACAAAGATTGGGCCGAGGCGTGGAAAGAGCATTATCACCCGTTCCGCATCGGCCATAAAATCTGGATTCAGCCAAGCTGGATCGGGTTGGACGAACGCAACAGCAGTGGCGACAGCATACAAGAGGGCGATGTGGTGCTGGTGCTTGATCCGGGCATGGCGTTCGGCAC
>CAYSDT010000578.1:0-2004 GCA_964429835.1 uncultured Ardenticatenaceae bacterium
CACAACGTCGCCCCTTGCGGCAACGCAGGCAACGGCAACGCCCCATCAACCACAACCAATTGCTGCCCGCTGAAAAATTCAGTGAAGACAGTCCCATCCGCAATGTCGGCATGATGCAACGGCAACGGTGAAGCCGCCCGCGCCTCCTCACCACGATGGGCGATGATGATGAACCGCCCCCCAACCCCCTCCCGCTGATACGCCAGCGTGTCCACCTCCGTCAACAACAGTTGAAAGCCGCCCCGCTGCAACGTTTGCGACTCTTTCCGCAAGGTGATGAGCCGCTTGTGGAACGCCAGCAGGTCATGATCCCAGCGGGAATCGTCCCAAATCATGCAGCCCCGCGCTTCCAGCGATGGGTCATCTTCCATGCCGATCTCATCGCCATAGTAGAGGCTTGGTACGCCGGGAAAGGTGAGCAAAATGGTGATTGCCAGCCGATGCAACGCATCATTACCGCCCGTCATCGTGCGAATACGCGAAACGTCGTGGCTGCCGATGAGATTGTATTGCTGCATGGCAATCCCCCACGCGATACTTGCCCGCCGACTGCGCCATGCGGAAACAACGGCCGTTGTCGGCCAAACAACTGGCGACACAATCTCACCCACAAAATGGTGCGCCCCGCGATTGTATCCCTTCAACCAATGCCACAGCGGTTCGATGAAGCCCGTGTAATTCATCACCCCATCCCACTCGTTGCCTTGCAATTGGCTGGTCGCGTCGAAGAAATTTTCGCCCATCAAATACGCATTAGGAGCCGTTTTTTTGACCGCCTTGCGAATGCCACGACTGATTTTATGCCCCACTTGCGTCGCCCCTTGCCGCCCCAGCATGTTCGCCACATCCACCCGCCAGCCGTCGGCGGCGTAAGGCGGTTTGAGCCAATGGCGGAAGATGGCATCGTCGTTTTTGTACAGGCGGCGGCGCAATTCCATGCTGTTGTAATTCAATTTTGGCAGCGACCAGACCCCCAGCCATGATTCATACTCGTCGGGGTGATTGTGGAAGGTGAAGAACGCCGCTTCGGGCGCGTTTTCATCGGCGCGGGCGGCTTGAAACCACGGATGGTCGTAGCCGCAATGGTTTGGCACAATGTCCAAAATGTAGCGCATATCGCGCTCGTTCAACCCGTCACGCAGGGCGATGAGGGCGTCGTCACCGCCGAAATGAGGGTCGATCTGCATGAAATCGGCGACATCATATTTGTGGTTGGAGTACGCGGTAAAAATCGGATTGAGGTAGAGGGCGTTAATGCCCAACTCCTGCAAATAGGGCAGCTTTTGGCGAATGCCATCTAAGTCGCCGCCGTAAAAGACGGTGGGGAAAGGGGCATCGGGGGCGGGCGATTGTTCCCATGCGATTGTATTTTCGGGGTTACTGTGGGGATCGCCATCGGCGAAGCGGTCGGGGAAAATTTGATAGAAAACGGCCGTTTGTAACCAATCTGGCGCGTCATAATCGCCTAAAATGCGGAAATCCGTGTTGTCCAACGGATCATAATTGACAGCACCCGCCGCCGTGTACCACCAGATGCCATCGTCACATTCCAAAATGAAGCGGTAATGGGTGATGGGGGACGCGATGGTTAGATCAACCTGCCACCAAACGGCCGTTGCGCTCGCTTCGCTCTGCTGCATACCCGCGAACACCTGCTCACCATCGGGCAAGGTGCGTAAAATGACGCGGCGCACGGGCGCATTTTTGCCCACGCGAATGCGTATCCGCACCTGTTCGCCTATGCGCGGGTAAAGGATGGAAACATATTTTTCAGAACCATCATGGTGAATGGTTTGCAGCCAGTTTGGGTGGGTGGGTGGATTACTCATAATTGACAATTGATAATTGACAATTGATAATGGGTGTGTTTCATCTCGGTTGGCTGGCGAATAAATTCGCGCCTACGATTGCAAAGACCGCCTACGCGGTCTGGGTTTTAGTCGGCGTAAGCCGACTTTGCAGGCAACTTTATGTTGCATGTTGCTGCGGTTTTAACCGCCGTGC
>CAYSDT010000579.1:0-2003 GCA_964429835.1 uncultured Ardenticatenaceae bacterium
AGCCAGGGGGAGAGTAAAACGGCCGTTTTTGGCAACACAACCCCCTCATCACGCAGCACGAGCATCATCGCTACCGCTAATCCGCCGCCAGCCGAATCACCCGCCACGCTGATTTTGGACGGGGGGAAGTCGCTCGCCAACAGCCATTTATATGCCGCCACCGCATCTTCGATGGCCGCCGGATACGGATGCTCTGGCGCACGACGGTAATCGAGCAAAAGCACACGCGCCCCTGCCGCTGCGGACAATCGCCAGCCCAATTCCCGATGGGTTAAGCTGGAACCGTTCACATAACCGCCGCCATGAAAATAGAGAATGATCTCTTGATCATCAACATCAGGCGCGGCCATCAATAAACCTGTAACGGCTTCATTTTTGATGATTTCGGTGTACACATCGTTGGGTAAAGGGGCTTGGGCAGCCATCGCTTCGGCCGTTTCGCGCTGTTGTGCGGGCGAAATGCCGGGCGGGGTGGGGTTTGCGATTAAAAATTGGGTGATTGCGTCAAATTGGGGGGAAGGCATGGGGACTCCTTAAAAAATTGTCAATTATCAATTGTTAATTGTTAATTATCAATTGCTTTACGCGATAGACGGGTTTATTTTGGCTTTCGTAATAGGTGCGGACGACCAGTTCGGCGATTAACCCGATTGCTAGGAATTGCACGCCGACGATGACGGATAAAACCGACAGCAGAAAAAGAGGACGATCACCAATTTGGGCGGCGTGAAAACCATCCATCCCGCCCGCTATGCCTGCCCATAATTTGCTGACAATGAGCCAAATGCCGATGATGCCGCCCACGCCCGCCGTCACGCCGCCGAGCCAGCCAAACAGGTGCATGGGGCGATCCATGTAGCGGCGTAAAAACAGAACGGTTAGCAGATCAAATAAGACGCGGAATGTGCGCGAAATACCGTATTTGGACACGCCAACGGTGCGGGGGCGATGGTTGACGGCGACTTCGGTCATGCTGAAGCCTGCGAAATGTACCATTTCAGGAATAAATCGGTGCATTTCGCCGTACAGATGTAATTCGGCAACGACTTCGGCGCGGAATGCTCGCATGGAACAGCCGCGATCATGCAACCTTACGCCGCTGCTGTGGGCGATGAGGCCGTTGGCAATTTTGGAAGGGAATCTGCGAAACAGGAATGGGTCTTGCCGATTGACACGCCAACCATTGACCACATCCCATCCCTCGTCTCCTTCATCCATCTTTTCAAGCAGGGCGGGGATGTCGGCGGGGTCATTTTGGCCGTCAGCATCCATCGTGATGATGATTTGGCCTTGTGCGTGGTCAAAGCCAGCGGCAAAAGCGGCCGTTTGTCCAAAATTACGACGGAAACGAACGGCCGTTATCCGTTCGTCTTCTTCGTGTAGTTGTTGAATTAGTTCAAAACTGCCATCCGTGCTGCCATCATCCACGAAAAGAATTTCGTAGCTGATGTTTTGGTCGTGCAGGGCGGCGGTGATTTCGTCACGCAGGGAGCGCAAACTTTCAACTTCATTTAACAGGGGAACGACTACGCTTAATTGAATATCCATGCGCGGATTTTAGCAGTCTGTTGGAAAAAGGAAAATGGGACGCTGATTGCGCTGATTACACGGATAAAAGCAATAAAAATCAGTGTTTATCTGTGAAATCAGTGTACCATTCCCCGATGAATGATTTCACACTGGTAACGGCCGTTGATAAACGGCCGTTATACACAAATTTCTACGCCCACAAGCACGACTTCCGTCGTTGGTTTGATGAGATGATGGTTTGGGGGGAAAACGGCCGTTGTTTCTGGCTCGTCTGCTGGCGCGATGGTGATCTGATCGGTAATGGGCAACTGCTCATCTATCTGCATGGGGCGGAGTTGGCAAACATTGCCATCACCCCCGCGTGGCAAGGGCAAGGAATTGGCACGGCGATCATCGCCGCTCTTGAAACCATCGCCCGTGAAAAGGGGCTGGCGGAACTGGAGATTGGGGTGGATGTGGAAAACGGCCGTGCG
>CAYSDT010000580.1:0-1999 GCA_964429835.1 uncultured Ardenticatenaceae bacterium
CGGAATGAAGCAAATTTAGCTCGTTACCCAACCCCTCCTACACTTTCTGTATCGCCATCTGTCATTACTATTTTGCATGAAGTTGGCGACCCATCCCCTCGTCAATTTATGATTGGTATTCAAAATTTAGGAGAAGATAGTTTCTCATGGTCAGGAGTAACCAGCGATGGGGATTTATCCATTACGCCAACTAATGGCGTTGTCGGATCAACCCGTGTATTTTCTCAGGCGACTTTGGCAACCAGCGGTTTGGCAAAAGGAGTCTATTCATATGATATTACGTTTACAGGCATTGATAGTAGTGATCCAGTAATTGGAAGCCCCTCTACTATTCCTGTAACTTTGCATGTCGTTGATACTGTATATAACACATTTCTCCCTGTGGTAGCACGCTAAGTTTTCGGTACATAAAAATTAAGCGCTACTCTTGAAAAATAAGGGGAATTCAATCAACTATGCTGGCCGAGGATTATCCCGAAGTAACGATAATCCTGTTAGAAGAAAATCTAGGCTTTACCGCCACCAACAATATCGGGATTCGGACAACTGACAGCCCTTTGATTGCCCTGTTGAACAATGACACATTGGTTGATGAAGGATGGTTGGCGGCATCGGTAACGGCCGTTTTCCCCCACAACAGGCTCCATCGCCCCCTGCATCGTCAGATGGAATGAGCCGCATCTTCTTGATTCGGCTGGCATTCAACTGGATCGTTCTGGCATTGCTTGGAATCGTGGATGAAATCGGCCTGTTTGACGAAGATTACTTTGCTTATTACGAAGATGTCGAAACCAAAAAGTCCAACTTTTTGTACTCGGCAAAAGTTGAACTTTTTTCAGTGGATAATTCTCTCTGTGTTGGGCGACCATAAAGGTCGCCCCTACAGGGGTCAAATTGTAGGGGCGACCCTTGTGGTCGCCCAAAAAGTGTAAAGATAAATTTATTGGAAATGAACGTAACATCTCAATAACTTGGGGGAAAGACCTGACAGGCTTCATCCAGACCTCTTGTTTTATACGAGTATCTTTGAAAAACCTGTCGAGTCTCCCCGAAATACTGAGAAGATACAAATGAACTATCTCAAATGTTACGTTGACATCCATTCATTAGGTGTTACCATTCTGTCCATGAAATTTGCAACCCAATCTCCCCGTCGCTTCCGTCGTCGCCAGATCACATAGGTCTGGTATTTTGGGTTGATTGCGTTATACGCACAAATTTAAGAAAAATCAACAGCCGCCAGACCTTACACAAGGTCTGGCGGCTTTTTTTTTACATACTGAAAAAGTAGGGGCGGTTCGCGAACCGCCCCTACGGAGGAATAAGGATGATTAAAGCAGGAATTTACGGCGCGACAGGATACACGGGCATGGAATTAGCGCGGATTTTGGATCGGCACCCGTCGGTGGAGATACTATTTGCCACGTCGGAACGGTCAGCGGGAAAAACGCTGGGCGATATTGAGCCGTTGATGGGTGAATTGGGAAATATGCCCTTGATCGCGTCCGACTCGGCCCCTGTTGATGGGATTGATGTGGCTTTTCTCTGCTTACCACATGCGGCGGCGGCAAAAACGGCCGTTTTTCTTCTAAAACACAACATCCGCGTCATCGATCTCAGCGCAGACTTCCGTCTGACCGACGTGGACGTGTACGAGAAGTGGTACAAAACCACCCATCCCGCCCCCGAATTATTGGATGAAGCCGTTTACGGCTTAACCGAATTTGCCCGCGCACAATTGCCCGATGCCCGACTGGTCGCCAATCCCGGCTGCTACACGACGACGAGCTTGCTGGCCTTGCAACCCATCATGGCCGCGCAAGTTGAGACGACGGGCAACATCATCATTGATGCCAAATCGGGCGTGTCAGGCGCGGGGCGAGCGGCCAAAGCGAACACCCATTTTGTACAAGTGACGAACAATTTTTCGCCCTACGCCATCGGGCGCGTTCACCGCCATCTGCCCGAAATTGAACAGGTGATCGGCTGGTGGCACGAC
>CAYSDT010000581.1:0-1990 GCA_964429835.1 uncultured Ardenticatenaceae bacterium
CCATCATCGGTTTTGCAAGCGGGCATCGCGCCGTTTGGCGGCGCGTTTATTGCACTCAATCTCATCTTCGGTTTCACAACGGATGGGCGGCGCGGGTACAGGACGGCCGTTTTCATCCAATGCCACATAGACGAAATACGCGCTATTCGTGTGAACGATCTCACCCGTCAACACATTTTCGGCGGTGACAATGACCTTTGTTTCGATGGAAGTCCGTCCCACCCACGTCACTTTGGCGGTGCAAGTGACCAAATTGCCAATGTGTACAGGGGAGTGAAAGGTCATGGAGTCAACGACCACAGTCACGACGGGGTGACGGGCGTGCTTTGTCGCCGCCATGCCGCCCGCTTCGTCGCACATTTTCATCAGCAAGCCGCCATGCACGTTGCCGTGCGTATTGGCTTGTCCTGGCCCCATCAATTGGGACAAAATGACTCTGGATTCGCTTGGGGTTTTGGGTTGGGGTTGATCGGTCATGTTTGTATATTTATCCGCAGATTACGCCGATTACACAGATTAAAAGAAAAATCTGCGCTAATCTGCGTAATCTGCGGACTATTCTTCATTCGTATATCGTTGAACGGCGTTGACGATGTGTTGGTAGCCTGTGCAACGGCATAAATTGCCTGATAATGCTTGACGGATTTCTTGTTCGCTGGGGTTGGGGTTTTCGTCGAGATAGGGTTTCATCGTCATAAGGATGCCTGGCGTGCAGAAGCCGCATTGCAGGGCGTGTTCCTCGTGGAATGCTTCTTGCAAGGGGTGCAGATTATCTTGATCGGTGCTTAATCCTTCGACGGTGGTGAGGTAACGGCCGTTTACCTGCACAGCAAACAACAAACAAGAGCGCACGGCAAGACCGTCCAGCAAAACCGTACACGCGCCGCAAACACCATGTTCACAGCCGACATGCGTCCCCGTCAACCCCAATTCATGGCGCAAAAAGTCGCTTAACAGCAAGCGCGGTTCAACATCTCTACTATAAACCGTCTCATTAACGGTGACGGTGACGTTCAATTTGCTCATACCGCACCCCCTTCAGTTGCACTTGCGCTTTTCAGGGCGCGGATGGTTAATACTTTCGCCAGATGGCGTTTGAATTCGACGGTGGCATGAATATCACCAGTCGGTTCGATTTCAGTTTGGGCGATGGTGACAGCTTCATCCATCACTGCCGCAGTCAACGACTTGCCCACAAGATGTTGGCTCGCTTTTTGTGCCAACATCGGAATTTCACCAGCGTTGATGTAGACGATGCGGGCGGCGGTCACTGAGCTTGTCGAACGTGCCATCTGCACCATCACCGCCACGCCTGCAAGGGCAAAGTCGCCGTGCCGCCGTGCAATCTCCTCGAAGCCGAAACCCATCCCCGCTTGCATCGGCGGGATGGCGATTTCGACCAAAATGTCGTCGTCGGCTAAGGCGGTGACGAAAAGGCCGAGAAAGAAATCGGAAGCGGATACCCATCGGGAAGAACGGCCGTTTTGCAATCGAAACCGTGCGCCCAACGCCAACATCACCGCTGGCAATTCAGCCGCAGGGTCAGCGTGGGCGATGGAACCGCCCACCGTGCCGCGATTGCGGATTTGCGGATGCGCCACATGCGCCATCGCCGCCGTGATGAGCGGGGCGTGGACAGCGACGAGCGGATCGTTTTCCAGTTGATAATGGCGCACCAACGCGCCAATCCGCAATTCACCCGACACATCTTGCCGAATAAAGTCCAATCCTTTGATGTTATTGATGTCGATGAGGACGGCGGGTTGTGCCAGTCGAAAGTTCATCGTGGGGATTAAACTTTGTCCACCAGCCAACAGTTTTGCACCGTAGCCATGCTCCCTGAGCGCGGCAGCGGCCTCCTCTATCGTCGCAGGGGATATGTAATTGAAGGGAGCAGGTTTCATATGCTAATCCTTTGGACGTGTTTTATTTACTTTAGCTGGCGAATAAATTCGCGCCTACGGTTGCAAAGTCGGCCTTCGCCGACTAG
>CAYSDT010000582.1:0-1989 GCA_964429835.1 uncultured Ardenticatenaceae bacterium
AATCATTCGTGCCAGGCACAATGGAGCGATGGGATTTGGGATGGGATGTACTTCATGCGCTGCATCCGAAACTGATTTGGTTACGAATTTCAGGCTGGGGCCAGACTGGGCCAGGCAGCAACCGTCCCGGCTTCGGCACGTTGGTCGAAGCGTCTACAGGCATGGCCGCCATGACTGGCGAGGCAGACGGCCCGCCCATCCTGCCCAGCTTCCCCATCGGCGATATGGTGTCGGGGCTGTATGCCAGCAACGCCATCATGTTCGCCCTCTACCATCGTCACATGCACGACGGCGACGGGCAAATGATTGATGTTTCCCTGTTTGAGTCGTTATTTGCACTGTTGGGGCCGTTGCCCGCCGAATATGCGGCCACTGGTAAGGTGCGTTTACGACAAGGCAGTCGCTCCAAAAATTCAGGGCCACGCGGCGCGTATCAGAGCAGCGATGGGGAATGGATCGCCGTTTCTGGCTCAACACCCAAAATGGCGGCGACATTTTTAACCAGCTACGGCTTGGGCGAGATGTTGGATGATGAACGATTTGCCACGAATGAAGCGCGGGTGCGTCATGCTGTGGAATTGGATGCGGCCGTGCAAGCGGCCATCGGCAGCCTGACGTTGGCGGAGAATTTGGAACTCATCAATGCAAACAAACTGACCGCCATCCATGTGCAAACCATCGCCGATATTGAGCGCGACCCGCATTGGCAAGCGCGTGAACTGACGGTCGATGTTGCCGATGACGACGGTGTGGTGCGAATGCACAATGTTGTTCCGCGTATGAGCGGAACGCCCGGCGAAATTCGGTGGGCAGGCGGCCGTTTTGAGGCGCACACGGATGAATTTTACGCGCAACAGTTCGGCCTCTCGGCAGAACAGATCACGGCTTTACGCGAGGGTGGGGTAATTTAACGAAAACGGGGACGCTGATACGGGGGAACGCTGATGGAAGATAATAATTTCTATCAGCGTTTTTTCGTATCAGCGTCCAAATAGCAACGAAAGAAATGTTGGGAGACAGAATGGCTGTTCAGACTAAAATTGCAGAGTTACATGCGGATCGAATTTTGGTGCGCGGATATAATTTGGCAGAGATGGCGGGGCGATATTCGTTCGGTGACACGATGTACTTGTTGATGATGGGCGAGTTGCCGCCCCATCATGAGGGCGATTTATTGGAGGCGATGTTGGTGATAACGGCCGTTCATGGCATCAATTCGCCGTCAACCCATACCGTGCGGGCGGTGGCAAATTGTGGCGTGCCTTTGCAAACGGCCGTTGCCGCCGGCGTTAGTGCGATTGGTGATAATCATGGCGGGGCTGGCGAAGCGTGCGCCCGTATTTTGCAGGAAGCATCAGCCACCCAACCAGATACATCGCCCGCTGAATTGGCGCGGCAAATTGTGGCCGATGCCCGCGCAAAGAAGCAACGGCTGCCCGGCTTCGGCCATCGCTTCCACGACCCTGACCCCCGCGCCCAACGGCTGCTGGCGTTGGCTGAGAAATGGGGGATAAACGGCCGTTTTACAGCCATCGCCCAAGCCATCGTCACCGAATTGCAAGTGGCGACGGGGCGATCTTTACCGTTGAATGTCGATGGCGCATTGGCCGCTCTCATTTCAGATATGGGGATGGATTGGCGGATGGGGAAGGCGATTTTCATATTAGGGCGCACGGCGGGATTCATCGCCCACGCGCAAGAAGAGTTGGCGACGGGCAAGCCGTTTCAATTTATCAACGGCGTGGACACGGCGTATGTGGGAAGTGAAGAACGGCCGTTGCCAAGAGAATAATCCGCAGATTTCGCAGATTAGCGCAGATTTTTTTATAAGTTTTTAATCTGCGTGAATCTGCGAAATCTGCGGATATTAACTTTATGGTGAATTTATGACAGCAAAAATAGTCGTTGTGGGTAGTTTGAACATGGATTTGATTGGGCGGTCGCCGCATATTCCTGCGCCGGGAGAGACGGTGTTGGGTAGTGGATTTA
>CAYSDT010000583.1:0-1984 GCA_964429835.1 uncultured Ardenticatenaceae bacterium
GTATAAAATGCACGAAATTCAGCAGTATCTTCAAGGGTGTTTGGATTTGGAGTAGGTTGGGGGTGAGCGGTCAATTTTGCAAAATTGACCTACGATAATTGCCGAAGAAAAATCAGTCCAAGTGCGACGCACCTCACAGGTGCGTCGCACTTGGACTGATTTTTTTATACACGCGCCCAAGCGTTCGTAACATCTTCAGCCAACTGCTGCACAAACGGCTCCAAAACCACCGTTATATGCGTACTTGGTGAGTCCGCGACCTCCAAATCAGCAGCCACATCTCCCCAGCCAAGCTGCTTGTCAGCATGAGCATACGCCGATACCACATCGAGCGAGCGAATTAGTAACACCCGCCCCTCATACCGTTTCGGCTGATAGAGCAGCTTGGCCGACGCGAGATAGTAAGAGATGAGCGGCTCACGATACGCCAGCGGCGCACGCACATTGCGTTTTGCATACCGATGGAGAAGGTAGAAAAGCTCCATCGGTTCAACCACTTTTCGCTTCCACATTTGCGTGGCAAGCTGCTTGGGTTGCCGAATGAAGCGACGGAATCGCGTTTGCCAATCATACGTTTGCGGCCCGATGGAAGGGTGATGGGTATCCATCATCACCAATAAATCAATCCGTTCCCCCATCGCTTGCAACTGTTGCGCCATCTCGTAAGCCAACGCCCCGCCGCCTGAGTAACCGCCGAGCAGATAAGGGCCGTGCGGCTGAATCTGCTGGACATTTTCCACATAGTCGGCGGCGATGGCTTCGATGGTTGATTTCGGCCACGATAAGCCGTCAACACTGGGCGATTCCAGCCCATAAATCGACCACCCATCAAAATAAGGCGGCCATGTTTGCATAAACAGCACGTTCCCGCCGCCGCCATGCACGCAGAAAAAGTGTGGTTTATGACGCTCACCCTGATGCACACAGATGACATTGCTGTCGGCATCGGGTGAAAATATGGGATTAACGGCCGTTTCCTGTTCCTTGATCAGCATCGCCAAATCAGCAATTGTGCTGGCCTGAAACAACAGCCCGATGTTCAGTTCAATGCCAATCTCGTCGCGCAGGCGGCTGAATAGTTGAATTGCCAAGATGGAGTGGCCGCCCAGCGCAAAGAAATCATCGGTCACGCTGACGGATGGCAGTTGTAATAGGTCGCACCAAATGGCTGCCAACACCTCTTCCGTTTGGTTGCGCGGGGGGGTGATGGATGTGTTGTCGGTTGATTTATCGAAGAGGGGTTCCGGTAACGCTTTGCGGTTGATTTTGCCGTTGGGGGTTAAGGGAATTGCGTCGATGAAGGTGACGTTGGCGGGCATCATCGGCAGGGGCAAATGCTCTCTCACATGGGATTGAACCTCTTGTGCGGTCAATGTTTGTCCGTCGTGCAGAACGACGTAGGCAACAAGTTGTTCATTTTGATTGGGATCGGCGGCGGTGGTGACATGCACACTGCTGATGGCGGGTACTGTTAGAATTGTCGATTCCACATCGCCCAATTCAATGCGAAAACCGCGTACATTGACTTGCGAATCTTGTCTGCCAGCGAATTCAACTTGACCATCTGGCAAAAAACGGCCGTAATCCCCCGTCCGATACAGATGATCCTCATTTGTGCTACCCATCGGGTTTTGTAGGAAAACCGAGTTTGTTCTCTCCTCATCCCGCCAATAGCCAGCCGCCATATGCGGGCTGTGCATGTAAAGTTCGCCCAGTTCGCCAATGCCAGCGACTGTCTGTTGCGGGGTCAGCACCAATAATTGTGTATCCGACATTCCCTTGCCCAGCGGAATTGCTTGCTTGAACCGTTTTTGTTTATCAGATTGCGCTTCGACCAGATGGTAACTGACGGCGCGTTGGGTTTCGCTGGCTCCATATAAATTGACGATAACGCCATCGGGAATGACGGTTCGCAATTGCCCGACCATCGTGCGGGTGAGTGCTTCGCCGACGAAGAAGGCGTGGTGCAGGGTGGGGATGGTTG
>CAYSDT010000584.1:0-1980 GCA_964429835.1 uncultured Ardenticatenaceae bacterium
TCCCAACAATCTCAATTTCACCAAATAGTTGTGATTGGCTGGCGCGTAATTCACGCCGTTTGATCAATTCCAGCGTTGCCAACAGGGAGACGGAAATTTCAGTCATATCCGCTTTAGAAGACAAAAGGTCGTTAAACGTGAAAGGATCGGACTGTTTGACCATGCGGCGCAATCGCTTAATCTGGTCATCAATGGTTAGGCGACGCGGGCGGGCGATGGTGACGCTTTTGTCAATATCATCCAGTCGGGCGAGGGCATCACAAACGGCCGTTTTCAACACATCCACCGTCACCCCGCTCATATCCAGTTTGCTTTCCACTTTCGGCGGCGGGGCAAGACGGAGATAGGTGCGATAAACGGCCGTTTCTCTCCCATTTAACCATTTCGCCCCCTTTTTGAACTGCTTATACGTCTTCAACTGCCGAATCAGAGCCTCAGCAGGGTCTTCCTCTAATTCATCATCCAGATAGCTGGCTGGCGTTTGCGGCAAAATCGCCCGACTTTTAATCTGCACCAAACGGGCAGCGATGACCAGAAAGTCCATCAACTGCTCAATGCGTTGCTCATTTTTAAGCCGCTCCACCTGCGCCAGATATTGCGCCGTCACCTGCGACAATGAAATCGCGGTAATGTCTAATTCTTGTCGCTCAATCAGATGAAGCAACAAATCAAGTGGGCCGTTGAAGGCTGGTACGTCAATTTTTGGCATAATTTTTTATGGGACGCGGATGCTTCGCTCGCGGATTTAACGGATAAACGCGGATAAAAAAGAAAATCCGCGTTTATCCGTTAAATTCGCCCTTATCCGCGTTCTATTATCAAAATAGAAGCGCAAACACAATGGCGATAACAATAACGACAGCCAAGCCGCCAACGGCCGTTATTAACATCTTCTGCTCTTCGGCTTTCTTCTTATCGTCACGGCGAGCAACATCAGCTTGGCGTTTCTCTTCCTTTTTCACCATGCCCGCCATCCGCTTTTGCGAGGCGGCTTCGGTGTCGCGGTTGATTTGTTCGATTATTTCGGTGCTTAACGGCCGTTCTCCCCCAACCTTCAACCCCGAAAAAATGTCCAACGGGGAACCGCACTTCTGGCAAGCCTCATCGCCCGCCCAATTGCTGGCCGCGCAATTGTCGCAAGTGCGGCTGAGGGGGTGATGGCATTGGGAACAGATAGCAGCTTTCTTCGCATGATACGTCCCACAATCAGGACATAAACGCCCCTTCAACGCAAAATCCCTATGACAACCAGCACAAGTGGCAACGCCCCCATGCCCATCCATCACCTCAATATCATGCCCACAATCTGGGCAGGGAATACGAACTAAAATCTCATTCATAGTAACAAGTAACAAGTAACAAGTGGCAAGTTGCAAGTTGCAAGTTGCAAGTAGCCACTTGTTACTTGCCCGCTTGTTACTTGTTACTCCCTCGGTCGCATGACGCAGTACACAAACCCATTCATCTGCACCAACTCCTGCGTCTCGTACCGCTGGCCGATGACATTGAGCGCATCAGGCGGATAAAATTGCGCCCGCAACACGATGGTATCAAATTCCTGATTATCCAACATCGCCAGCATCTCCGTCAAATCAACCTCGCCATTATTGTACAGGTTCAACAGTTGCGTCGGATTGGTCACAATTTCGCGCCCGATATAAAAATTGAAGCCCGCATCTTCGGCAAACGCTGGCGTATCCCCTTCGGCGACGAACGCGGCGATTTTCTGACCCGCCGCCGTATCTGCCGCGTTCGGCGGACGGCCGAGCAATGACACCCCCGCCGAATCGACATATGGAATCCGCTCAGGATCACGCGGGGCGGAGCAGGAGGTTTGCGGCGCAATATACACTTCGGTCGGTTTGCCCAGCGCACGGGCGATGGCTTCGAGCGCGGGTGTGTGCGTGGGCATGTGGAACATCTTATTGGCCTGCACCAAAAACAGCAGGGCGATGATGGTTAAAACGGCCGTTTCCATCC
>CAYSDT010000585.1:0-1968 GCA_964429835.1 uncultured Ardenticatenaceae bacterium
AAGTAAAGCAACATTCTTTCTTTCTACCGTCGTTCGGGTCTGGCTGTATATCCAGCTTCGATTTTTTGCTTATGCCCTCTTTAGCCAAACGTATTTTTAGCCGTCTGCCAATGGCGCGTTCAACACGCGCTTATGATTTTTTATCGGGTCACATCAATGTGCCGCCCAAGCCGCATTTGTTGGATTTGGGAGCGGGGTTGGGGAGTGGGGCGGCGTACCTGTCACGCCATTTTCCAGAAGCGGTGGTGATGGGATTGGACATCACTTATGAATGTTTGAAGTGGGATGAGTTGGCGATTGGCGCAACGCCGCCCGCTTTTGTGCAGGGGAATGGGTTATCGTTTCCGTTGGCGGCGGATAGTTTGGATGGAATAACGGCCGTTATGTCTTTCCATTGCCTCCCCCAACCCCAGCAGATTCTTAATGAAGCGGCACGCACCCTGCGTCCTGGCGGCTGGATTGTGATTGCGGATGTAAACGGCCGTCATCCCCTCGCACGGCCGTTTGAATGGTTTGAACACCTTTTTATCAGCCCGCTTACCCACGCCTACACCGACGATGAGTACGAAACGCTTGTGGGTAACGCTGGCTTGACTAATTTTCGCATAGAGAAACGCCCGAATAAGGAAAATGGATTTATGTTTTGGATTATTGCCAATAAACCATTGTAGCGAGTGTTGAGCCTAACGCTTGCGTTTTTTACTCGCCACTCGCCACTTGCATATCCGCCACTCCCATGAAAACAGACAACTACAGCCGACAATCAAAAAAACTCCTATTTACCACCTTCAACTGTGCAAAATCACAACTGATCCCACTGCAAGCGATGAAGGAAATTCACGACGATGATCTGATCATGGCATTGACGGGTCTTGCGGGCGGCATTTTGAATAACGGATCAACTTGTGGTGTTGTCATTGGCGGGGCGGTTAGCTCGGCCATGATCAGAGACAGCGAATTGTCGGGGGAATGGACGCTGCAAGATGAAATTCAACTTCTGCGCGAAATTGGGGCGGATGTGGCTTGGTTTGAGGAGCGTTTTGGCACGTCTTTGTGCCGCGAACGAGAACAACTTAGTCACCAACGGATTACCGCGCTTGGGTTGCTGAATCCCAGAAAGGCGAAAGGGTGTGTCGCCCGTTCTGGTGCGAGCATGGATTATTTTGTGGAGAAGTATGAGTCTGCTGCTGTTTCAGACCTGACAGGTTTCACCAATACCGCTTGTCCTACAGAAGTATCGCAAAAAACCTGTCAGGTCTCTAAAACGGCCGTTCATTGCGCCCCCAACATACTCAAAAAAATCAGAGAACAGACGGGGATCGGTAACGAGCAGCTAGAGCGCGTATCCGTCGCTTTGGATGGCGGTATTGGGCTGTCTGGCGGCGGATGTGGCGCACTTTCAGGCGCACTCATGGCACTCGGCCTCAAATATGCCCTCGATCCAAAAGAAAGTGAACCCAATAAATTACGGAACATCTACCGCTCTATGGATTCTGAGTTCTTCAAGATGGCACGCATTCTGGTCAGCAAATTTATAAAAGAGTTCGACGGTTTTGAATGTTCAAGACTTACAGGCACGACATTTGAGGATTGGACTGCATTTAATGAATTCAGAAGTAACGCCTCCTGCGATGCGCTCAATAAATTCTTGATAGAAGAAACGGTTGAAATCATCAATTTGAAGGAATGATTGAGGTGGGGTAATCATACGAACAAAAAGCCTTGACTTGGGCATAAAACCCATCGGTTAAAACCGATGCCATGCTTGTTTTTATGGGAGTACAACGGATTGAGGAAAAAGCGAATAGACCTGACTGAAATAATTCGGGTTCTCTGATGAATTGTGGAGTAGGGGCGTGGCCTTGTGCCCGCCCAGTCATGGGCGACCACAAGGGTCACCCCTACAAAACTCCATAATAGCTCAGAAAGCCATAATTCGTTCTTTCCTTTATTTGTAACATCTCAATA
>CAYSDT010000586.1:0-1963 GCA_964429835.1 uncultured Ardenticatenaceae bacterium
TGAATCTCGTTTTTGGCCTCATTCAAAATGATGGGCGATAGGTCAGTATTGCCCGACAGGGCGACGATTTCATCGATCATTTCCAGCACGGCGCGGGGGCGGTCAACGCCGAAGTTGAACGCCTGCCCGCGAGCAACATCCATCTGCTCGGCGGCCATCATGTAGCCGCGCACTGCGTCTTGGACGTAGATGTAATCCCGTTTTAATGTGCCATCTGACCGAACTAACGGCCGTTTTCCCCGCAACACACTCCGCATCGTACCCGGCACCAGCCGATTCCAGTTCAAATCGCCACCGCCGTACAGGTTGGCGCAACGGGTGACGGCGACGGGCAAATCATAAGTGTGGGCATACGAGCGGGTGATGAGGTCGGCGCAGCTTTTGGAAACGTCGTAAGGGTGCGCCCCTTGCATCGGCGCGTCCTCACGGTAGGGCAATTCGGCATGTGTGCCATACGCCTTGTCGCTGCTGGCGACGATCATCCGCTCGACGGTCGGATTGCGCCGCGCCGCTTCCAGCATGTTCCAACTGCCCTTGATGTTGGCCTCAAAAGTGGACAACGGGGCGCGATTGGCGATGCCGACGATGGTTTGTGCCGCCAAATGGAAGATGGTGTCGATTTCGTATTCAGCGATGGCGCGTTCCATCGTGGCGTAGTCGGTGATGTCGCCATGCACGATGTCAATCTGGTTGGCCGTGCCTGCCCGTACAAGCTGCGATTGGGGAACATCATCCCGAATCAGCCCGACGACATGCGCTCCCTTGCTGACCAAATCAGCCGCCAGCCATGAGCCAAGCAATCCAGCTACACCTGTAATAAATACTCGTTTGTCTTGCCAAAAAATCATAATTTCTCCAAGCAAGTAACAAGTTGCAAGTAACAAGTAGATAGCCTGCCTACTTGCCGCTTGTTACTTGCAACTTGCAACTTGTTACCATACTTTCCACGGCGGGTTATCTTGCCAGATTTTTTCCAGCGTCATTGTGTCTTTCATCGTGTTCATGGATTGCCAGAATCCATCATGGCGATAGATCATGAGTTGATTATCGGCGGCGAGTTGGGGCAAAACGGCCGTTTCCAAGTTCACATCCTCGCCATCAGCCATCATTTCCAGCACTTCGCGCTCGAAAAGCATGAAGCCGCCGTTGATCCAATGCGGCAGCTTTGGCCGCTCCGTAAAGCCAGACACCAGCCCGTCCTCGTCGGCTTCGACGACACCGTAGGGCAGATTGACTTGAACGGCCGTTATTGTTGCCAATTTGCCATGCGCTTTGTGAAAGGCGATCAGCTTTGTCAGGTCAACATCGCTCACGTCGTCGCCGTAGGAGACAAAAAAGCGGTCGCCATCCAAATAGTCAGCCACACGAGCGATGCGGGTTGCTTTTTCGGTCAGCAAGCCCGTGTCTACCAATGAAACTTTCCACGGCGGATGGGGGATGGAGCCGCGCAGTTTCATTGAGCCGTCTGTGGCGTTTTCATGCCCCAGCGTCAACGTCACATCACGCGACATCGCTTCGTATTCGAGGAAATAGCGCCGAATTTGATCCGCGCCATACCCCAGCGTCAGGACAAATTCGTTCAGGCCATGCGCGGAAAAAATACGCATGACATGCCATAAAATCGGCCGTCCGCCGATTTCAACCAGCTCTTTTTTGGTGGCGGTGCTGCCACGCATTCGCGTGCCTTGTCCGCCGCATACAATGATTACGGGAATGTTTTTCATGGGGGAATTATAATTGTCAATTGGCAATGGTCAATTACCGATTATCAATGGTTGCCCTTCAATTTCAGGCTGATTAGCAGATGATGATATTACCAGCGCAATCTGTAAAAAAACGGGAGTCAAGCATTTTTTGAACCATCCACCAAAAAGAATTAGAATAAGCTGCGATAAGTCGCGTGATTCTGCTTTCTTAGAACGGTCATGCACAAAATATAAGATTATGATTAAATCAGTTTTTA
>CAYSDT010000587.1:0-1958 GCA_964429835.1 uncultured Ardenticatenaceae bacterium
GTGAAACCTGTCAGGTCTGCTAGATTTATTCTTGTTTTGCAATGGCTATAACACAAGATGGTTATTTTAGTTTCTTGAAGTCGGGAAACGGGTTATGATCGGGGCATGAAGTTTTTAGTAACAGGGGGAGCGGGGTTCTTAGGAACGGCCGTTTCCAATCAACTCGCAAAAGACGGGCATACCGTCCATGTTTTAGACGATCTCAGCAACGATACGACTTTTTCGGGGCTACATCCAGCCGTCACCTTTACGGAAGGGAGCGTGAACGACATTCCGTTGCTGTGGTCGCTGCTGTACGATGTCGATTGTGTCTACCATTTGGCGGCGCGGGTGTCGGTGGCTGAATCGTTGCTCCATCCCCGCGAATATAGTCAGGTGAATGTGGTCGGCACGGTCAGCTTGATGGAAGCGATGCGTGATAGTGGCGTGCGGCGGGTTGTATTTACGTCGTCGGGGGCGGTTTACGGCCGTCAGCCCGAACAACCCGTGCATGAAAGCGACGATCCCATCCCCGATTCGCCTTACGCGGTCAGTAAATGGGCAGCCGAACAGTATATTCACACGATTGGCGGCTTGTGGGACATCGAAACGGTGGCCTTGCGTATTTTCAATGCGTATGGGCCGGGTCAAAGTTTGCCCGCCTCGCACGCGCCCGTCGTGCCGCGTTATTTGCGGCAAGCGTTAGCGGGCGGTTCCATCGTCATTTATGGGGATGGAAAACAGAGCCGCGATTTTGTCTATATTTCCGATGTGGTGGCGGCTTTGGTGAGCGCGGCGACGGCGACGGGGGTCAATCGGCAGGTGATCAATATCGGTAGTGGGGTGGAAACGGCCGTTAATGATTTAGTCGCCTGTATTGAAAAGGTAAACGGCCGTTCTGTTAATCGCATACACAACAAAGAAAAATCAGGCGGCGTATCCCGATTGGTCGCCGACATCAGTCGCGCCCGCGCTTTACTGGGCTATCGCCCGATGGTTAGCTTGAAAAAAGGAATCAAATTGACGCTCAAACAGGATGAGCGATTTCAATAATATCTCGTTCCCACGCTCTGCGTGGGAATGCCGCACGGACGCTCTGCGTCCTTCTGGACGCAGAGCGTCCTGATTTTCATTCCACGCAGAGCGTGGAACGAGGGAGTAAGTATGGAAGATTACATCATTCGCGCCATTTCAAAAGAGGCCAACGTGCGGGCATTACTTTGCACGACGACCAATCTGGCAAACCAAATTTGCGACAAACACGAAACGGCGGCGACGGCAACGGCCGCTTTATCCCAAGCATTAACAGGCGGCGCACTACTGGGCGCGATGCTCAAAGTGCGCCATCGGTTGGCGATGCGAATTGAAGGTAACGGTGCGTTAGGCAAACTCATCGTCGAATCAGACAGCTACGGCGTGTTGCGCGGCTATGTCAGCGACCCAACCGTCAATCTGCCACTGTTGCCCGGTGGCAGTCAGAATGTGGCCAAGGCGATTGGGGTTGGACTGTTGACCGTGACCAAAGATTTGCAATTAAAGGCGTTGCACACCAGCAGCATCGCCTTGCCAACAAGCGAAATTGACGAAGATATTACCGAATTCCTGATCCAATCGGAGCAAATTCCGTCGGATGTGCGAATTGGGGTGAAAATCGGGGAAGATGGGCGTGTGCTTCACGCTGGCGGTATTCTGTTGCAGACAATGCCGCCCCATAATCCCCCCGCCTTTCTCGATTTGGTTAATCGGCTGAACGCATTGCCGCCAATGGATGAGATGCTGACCGATGGGCAATCGCCTGAGCAGGTGTTGGCGCGTTGGTTTGGTGAGGTGGAGTATGATCTGTTGGAAAAACGGCCGTTACGCTTCCAATGTTCATGCAGCCGCGAACTCACGGCACAAGCGTTGTTGGCGTTAGGCAAAGATGGTTTACAGGAATTACTGGACTCGGAAGGGGAAGCTGAAATTGATTGTCAATTCTG
>CAYSDT010000588.1:0-1957 GCA_964429835.1 uncultured Ardenticatenaceae bacterium
AAACGGCCGTTTTGTCGTAAAGTCAGTTCCACACCATCAAGAAGGAGGGAACGGCCGTAAATCATAATGACTAACAAATGACGGCACTGCCATCCGCCGCGCTTTTGGGTATAATTCACATTATGACGATGCAAGAAGAAGAAACGGCCGTTTCCGTGCCACCACCACCCCATAACCGCGAAGCGATAGGCTGGACATTTTTGATCGGCGGCTTCGTTTCCCTGCTGCTGATTTTAATCGCGGCCGTTTTTTCCGTTAGTTATGCACTGCAAAACGGCCGTTATTCCCTCCCCACCATTCTTGTTGCCCAACAGGGCAGTGTGCGAATTAACGATGCCAGCGGCGTACAACGCGCCCTTTCCGCCGCCGACCCGCCAGAAGAGTTGCCCGAAACCGCCCAATTGCTGACCGATCTGCTCGTTTCGGGCGAAATCACCGTTTACCCGCGCAATGACAGCGATGCCATCGCCCGAATGCAGTTGTACAGCAATGCAGATTTGACATTTGAGGAAGTGGACACCCCGCGTTTTGGGGTGAGCGATCAGCCGCATCGGTTGGAAATGGAATTAACGGCGGGGCGATTACGCCTTATGGTTTCGGATTTCAAGGAGCGGCCATTACACACGTTCATTCACACGCCGCACGGCGATATTCTTATCACTGAACCCGGTCAATACACAATTACCGTAGACGAAGAACAGACACAAACGGCCGTTTTGGACGGCACAGCATCCATCACCCGTGAAGGTGAAACCATCACCCTTGAAGCAGACGAATTAGGCGAGATGGGCGAACAATTTGCCCGCCTAACGGTTCAATCTGACATGGTACAAGCGGCTGATTTCGACAATGAGTGGACAAATCCCGCCAATCCGTGGGAAGTTGGCAGTTGGAATGTCGAGCGGGCGGGGCAACCGCCAGGCAGTGTAAAAGTGCTGCAATCAGAAGCCGAGTCAGCGTTGCAAATTGTGCGGAACGGCACAGGTCACGCCGACATCGGCGTTACCCAAGCGATTGGGCAAGATGTTGCCGCTGAATCGCTCTGGCTGCAACTCGATTTGCGCGTTATCTATCACGATTTGGACGTGTGCGGCTTTCAGGGCAGCGAATGCCCGCTTTTTGTGCAAGTTGCGTATGAGGATGCGGATGGCACCACCAACGAATGGCGGCAGGGATTTTATGGACACGGCATCGGTTCGCCAAGTTCGCCATACATTTGTTACAACTGCGGCGGGGTGCAAAACGGCCATGTCCCTGTGGCGATGGAAACGTGGTTTTTGTACGATGTTGATCTTTTGGCGGCATTAGCGCGGCAAGGCGCGCCCGCCCCTGCCCGCATCACAGGGGTGACATTGACCGCTTCGGGGCATAGTTTTGCTGTCGAAGTGGAATCATTACACCTGCTAACAATGAATAATGAACAATGATCAATTGTTAATTGTTAATTCTCTCCCCCCATCTGACCCCAAACGCGGCACATATTT
Source organism: uncultured Ardenticatenaceae bacterium (assembly GCA_964429835.1). Classification (GTDB taxonomy): domain Bacteria; phylum Chloroflexota; class Anaerolineae; order Promineifilales; family Promineifilaceae; genus S016-13. Next base: position 1,485 of record CAYSDT010000588.1, read on the forward strand.
ATTGTGGATGGATGTTGCCGAGCCGATTTCTGTGGCGTTCGGGCGTTTTCGCGACGGCGAACAGATTGCGATTCCAGCGGGGGCGTATTTATACGTTGGTTCGGCAATGGGAGGGATGGCTTCACGACTGTTGCGTCACGCTTCGCGGCGCGATTTGCGCTATCCGCATCCCATCTTGCCCGCACTGGAAGCACATTTTGGCAGGATGGCCGCGTCTGCACCCAAAAAACTGCATTGGCATATTGATTATTTACTGGAAGAAACGGCCGTTTCTTTCACACGCGCCTTTCTCATCTACAGCAGCCATCGCTGGGAAGATGAAGCTGCTGATTTTTTGCAAACGGCCGTTGAAACTGAACCCATCGCCCACGGATTGGGCGCAAGTGACGGGCGCGGCAGCCATCTTTTTCGCACAACTGCCCATGATTGGAGCTTTTTTGTTCCCCTCCGTTTTCAACAATCAACAGTCAATT
>CAYSDT010000589.1:0-1957 GCA_964429835.1 uncultured Ardenticatenaceae bacterium
AAGCGATGGTGATGAGCAGGGGAGCAGGGGAGCGGGGGGGAGGGGGAGCAGGGGCGATGGGGGGCTGGGGAGCAGGGGGGACAACCGCTTTCACGGGTTCACTTGCCACTTGCTCACTTGCCACTTGCACCTTGCCACTTGCAACTTGCGACTCGCCACTCGCCACTCGCCCACTCGCCACTCCCACCCTATGCCCATCATTCAACGCATCCTCAAACGCCTTTTGCGTCTTGGGGCTGACATAATTATGCCCGCCCAGCGTCACATTCACAGGCGTATGTTTATTCGCAGTACGGCCGTCATACTCGACAGGATACGGGTCAAGCGCACGCAGCGGTAAGCCCGCCACACACAATTGGGCGTAAGCTTCGCGCAACTGACGGTCGCTGTCCTTTTTACTGCTTGCATTCACCGCGATGGCAACATGCGGACGGCCGTTTAATATATTCTTCACCAAATTCGTCAACACCCGCTTGGGGCCGATTTCAACAAAAATCGCACCGCCAGCGGCATAAATGTTCTCAATTTCCTGACGGAACAGCACGGGGTTAAGGATATGCTCCTTCAAACTCGCCTGAATGGCCGCTGGATTATTCGCATACGGCTGACCGCTGCTGTTGCCGTACACGGGAATGCGCGGCGGGCTGAATTGCACGCGATCAATCGCCTGAGAAAACGGCCGTTGTGCATGACCGACAAACGACGTATGGAAAGCGGCCGAAACGGGCAGTGGCGTGACCACATATCCCATCGGTTCAAGCTGTTTGTGCGCCGCCGCCATCGCCGCTTTTGACCCCGCCAACACGACCTGCTCGTTGGAGTTGAAATTGGCGATTGTTACGCCATCTAACCCTTGGTTAGCCATGCCCTGCACGTCCCGTTGCAACTGGGCGGTGTCGCCTTGAACGGCCAACATCGTGCCAGCGTCAAAGTTGGAATTGCTGGGCGCGGCCATCGCTTGGCCGCGAGCTTTGGTCAGGAACGTAAACGCGGTATCGTTGAGAACGCCGCCCGCCCAGAGTGCGGTCAGTTCGCCAAAACTGTGTCCAGCGGCGAAATCGGGGCTGAAACCAGCCTGTTGCAACAATTTGTACAACCCAAAACTGAACGCACCGATGGCTGGTTGCACGTTTTCCGTGCGCCGCAGCGTGTTGTTTTGCGCCTGTTTATCTTCATCAGAAAAACCGGGCACAGGGAAGACGACGGACGATAACGGCCGTTGTCCATCAGCCGCAAACAGCGCGTCAATCTGCCCGTAAGCGTCCCGAATGGCGGGGAAATTCAACGCCAGCCGCTTGCCCATCTCCAGATATTGTGACCCTTGTCCAGGGAACAGGGCGACGACTTTGCCTTGTGTAGCGATGCCCGTCTGCCGATAATAAATCCCTTTTGGATGTTCCCAATCGGTGGCATTGGGTTTGGCGCGAAGTAAGCCGACGGCCGTTTGCAACATCTCCGCCGCCTCTTCAAGAGTCTCGCTCACAAAGCCAATCCGTGCCGAAGCGATGGGTATATTTGGCGTTTGCGAAGCCGCGATCAACGTCTCATACGCTGCCGATCCATCGTCCGCTTGCAGCGCAGTCAACTGCGCCGTCGCCTCCGTCAACAGTTGCTGGGGCGATGGGGCTGCAAGGAAGAGGGCGTTTGCGGTTTTGTGCAGACGGTACGCTTCCGCATGTTCCGTGCTGTACTCTTCCAGCGCAAAATGGAAATTCGTGCCGCCAAAGCCGAACGCGCTAACGCCCGCACGACGCGGCGACCCATCGGTCGGTTTCAGCCACGGGCGCGTGTGCGTGTTCAAATAAAATGGCGTATTTTCGATGTCCATTTTGGGATGCGGCGCGGTGACGTTGAGTGTCGGCGGCAAAATTTTATGGTGCAACGCCAACGCCGCTTTAATCATGCTCGCCGCGCCCGCCGCCGCTTTTGTATGCCCAATCTGCGATTTCACACTGCC
>CAYSDT010000590.1:0-1946 GCA_964429835.1 uncultured Ardenticatenaceae bacterium
CGATGATTTGGAAGCGTGGCTAAAAACATGGCTTTGAAAATAATGAATAATGAATTTTTAATAATGAATTGTGAAGTGTGCCACCATTGATACTCGGCGGATGAATCCGCAGCAACAGTTGCAAAGTCGGCCTCCGCCGACTAAGACCTAGTCGGCGAAGGCCGACTTTGCAGCTGTAGGCGCGATTTCAATCGCCAGCCCCATAGGGAAAAAACCACAATGCCAACCAACGCCACACTCAGTCGCTACATCCCGATTTTGGCATGGGGGCGGCACTATCAACGCTCCGATTTAACCGCAGACTTGCTCGCAGGTGCTGTTGTCGCCATCATGCTTGTGCCGCAGGGGGTGGCGTATGCGATGTTGGCGGGTTTACCGCCCCAAGTTGGGCTGTATGCCAGCATTTTGCCCCTCATTATGTATGGCATTTTTGGAACCAGCCGCACATTGGGCGTTGGGCCAGTCGCCATTGTGTCCATTCTCGTCGCTTCCAGCGTGGGGGAATTGGCAGAAATGGGAACGGCCGATTATGTGCAGTTAGCCTTAACGCTTGCGTTCCTTGTCGGTGTTATACAGGTGGGGATGGGGCTGTTGCGTGTTGGTTTTTTGGTCAATTTCCTCAGCCATCCTGTGTTGGCGGGATTTGTCAACGGTGCGGCGTTAATTATTGGCTTCAGTCAACTCGGCTACCTGTTAGGCATTGATATACCGCGCATGGAGTTTGCCGAAACGGTGGCATACGCGGTCACACATGCAAGCGAAATCAATTTCGTCACATTGGCGATTGGGGCGTTAAGCATCGGTGTACTCTTGTATTTCAAAGTTGTGCTGGGCGGGCAGTTAGAGCGGGCGGGTGTGCCGTCAGCCATCGCCATCCCCCTTACGAAAAGTGCGCCACTGTTGATTGTGTTGTTGGGAACAACGGCCGTTTTTCTCTTTGATCTCCATGACGCTGTTGGGGTGGACATTGTGGGTGCTGTGCCTGCGGGATTGCCGCCCTTGACGATGCCGACAATGGAGTTGGACACATGGTCATCCCTTCTTCCAACCGCGTTTATTATCAGTTTTGTCGGCTTTGTGGAAAGCATTTCTATTGCCAAATCGTTGGCGCGTAAACGGCGGCGAAGGGTACACGCCAATCAGGAGTTAGTCGCCTTGGGAATCAGTAATCTTTCGGCGGCGGTGACGGGCGGCTACTCTGTCACGGGATCATTCAGCCGCTCGGTGGTGAATTATGATGCAGGGGCAAAAACGGGGATGGCTTCAATAATAACGGCCGTTATCATCGCCTTCACCGTTCTTTTTCTCACCCCTCTTTTTTACTATTTACCCAAATCATTGTTAGCGGCCATCATCATGGTCGCCGTTTTTGGCCTTATCGACATCAAAACCTTCCAATTTTCATGGAAATACAACAAAGAGGATGCTTTTTCGATGATAATAACCTTCTTTGCCGTCTTGTTCTTGGGAATCGAAAAAGGGGTATTGGTCGGTGTTGGCACCGCGTTATTACTATTTATTTTGCACACCAGCAGGCCGCATATTGCCATTCTCGGCCGGTTGCCCAACCGAGACATTTATCTCAATGTCGCACGGTACGAGGTGACAACTTGTGACCGTGTACTCGCCATCCGTATTGACCAAAGTTTATATTTTGCCAACGTCGCTTATCTAGAAAATGCAGTGTACCAGTTACGGGCTGATTGTCCGCGTATGCAGCATTTTATAATGAGCTGCACAGCAGTAAACTCGATTGATACCAGTGCATTAGAGACATTAGAATCGCTGCAAACGTCCCTCGCAGAAGTTGGGATAACCTTCCATCTGACAGCACTCAAAGGGCCAGTGCAAGATCGACTAAAAAGAATTGGTTTTATTAAGCGTTTTGGCGTGGATCACGTTCACAAAACAACCCATGAGGCGATGGTTTTTCTTGGCTGTGCGTA
>CAYSDT010000591.1:0-1942 GCA_964429835.1 uncultured Ardenticatenaceae bacterium
CACCCCTCCATTTTTCAAAATTCGTCACCAACGGCCGTTTCCTATAAACTAACCCGTTCGCTTGCACACAAGCGGAAATTATCAGGAACAATATCATGTTGAATGACGACAAATACCTCATCGTCGGACTGGGCAATCCCGGCCGCGAGTACAAACAGAATCGGCACAATATCGGCTTCATGGCAGTGGAGCGGTTCGCCGCGCAAAACCATCTTTCCTTTGGCAAAGTGCAGAACAAGGGGCTGATGGGTAGCGGACGAGTGGGACAGGCTTCGCTTATTCTCCTCAAACCACAAACCTACATGAACAGTAGCGGCGACAGCGTGTCGGCCATTGGCCGTTTCTACAAAATCCCCGTCGCCAACACCCTCATCGTATACGACGAACTCGACCTGCCATTTGGCACGTTGCGCTTGCGCGGGCAAGGCGGCGCGGGCGGCCATAACGGGATGCGCTCCATCATTCAACAGTTGGGCAACGATTTTCCCCGCTTGCGGCTCGGTGTTGGCCGTCCGCCCGGCCGAATGCCCGCCGCCGCCTACGTCCTGCAAAATTTCGGCAAAGACGACCAACCCCTGCTCAACGATTTACTCGATGAAGCCGTCCGCGCCATCGACACCTATTTACACGATGGCATTGAATTGGCAATGACGCGCCACAATAAAGTAGCAAGTAACAAGTAGCAAGCGGCAAGTATTGAACTTGCAACTTGTTACTTGCCACTCGCCACTCGCACAATGAATTTATCACCCTTACTCACCTTATTTGACGACTTGCCCGCGTGGCAGGCATTTACCGATGACTTGGCTGGCGATGAGCCGATGCCGCCATTACTGTTGCCGACTTCCGCCCGTGCGGCGGTGTTGAGCAAGCTGTATTTGGAACAAAAACGGCCGTTTCTCTTCATTACCAGCCGCGTGGACAAGGTTGCGGGTTGGGTGCAAGCGTTGGAAACATGGCTGCCCGAATCCATCGCCGTCACCCCGTTGCCAGAGCCGACCCCGCTGCCCAATGATTACGCCGCGTGGAGCGACCGCTCCCGTTTGGGACGGATTGAGGTGCTGACCCAGCTATTGGCAGGACAGCATCCCCATCTGGCGGGGGGCGATGTGCCGTTTTTCGTCATCAGTTCGGCGCGGGCGATGTTGCACAAGACAATGCCCAAACGCAACTTTGTCACCGCCGCGCGACAATTGCGCGTCGGGCAACTGATCGACCTCGCCAAAACGGTCGCCCACTGGACGGCGATTGGGTACGAGGCGGTCAGCGTCGTCGAAAAGCCGTGCCAATACAGCCAGCGCGGTGGCATTTTGGACATTTTCCCAGCGGCGGCGATGTACCCTGTACGGATTGAGCTATTTGGCGACGAAATCGACACAATGCGCCATTTTGACCCCGCCAGCCAGCGCACCATCGCCCCCGCAGACGGCGAACAACCGACCAAAGTGACCATCCCCCCCGCCCGTGAAGCGTTGCCGTCGGCGGCGCAGGGGTATGCCTCAACTTTTGGGGAAGCAGGGGAGCAGGGGAGCAGGGGAGAAGGGGAGAAAGGGGCTTGGGAACATGACCTCATTCCGATGGGGGCGGGGATTCCGTTTCCGACGTTGGAATTTTATTTGCCGCTGATCTATCCCCGTCCTGGTACGGTGTTTGATTATTTACCGGCCGACACGATTGTAATTGTGGATGATTGGGCTGAGATGCAAACGGCCGTTTCTGAACTAACCAACCACGCCGACCAAATCGCCAACGAGCAGGAGAGCCTGCCGCCCGCGTACCCCAATCCCATTTTCACATGGGAGGAGTTTAGCAGTGCGTTGAATTGGCTGGAGCCGCTCATCTTGGGCAGCGGCGGCGGGGAAGATGAGGCCGAGAGCGTCTTGGCTGATGCGTTTGAACCCGGCCCGCGTTATGGTGGTCAAACACGGCCGTTAATGACCCA
>CAYSDT010000592.1:0-1940 GCA_964429835.1 uncultured Ardenticatenaceae bacterium
TGGGCGACGATGGAAAATGTTGCTATTGGTTTCATGAATGCACCTTTAGTTATATGATTACGGTTTCATAAAGTATACAGTTTATAAGTAGCAAGTAGCAAGTTGCAAGTAACAAGTCATCCATCACTTGTCACTTGCCACTTGCCACTTGCCACTCACAACGGAGTTGTAAATGAGTGGTGTAATTTCTGCGGGTAGTGTTGAAACAGCGGCGGCAGGCGCGTTGATGTTGAAAAAAGGGGGCAATGCGGTCGATGCGGCGGTGGCGGCGGCGTTTGCGTCGTTTATTGCCGAAATTGCGATGGTGCATTTGGGCGGCAGCGGGATGGCGCATATTTATGATCCCAATAACGGCCGTTCCACCGTCTATGATTTTTTCAGCAATGCACCCGGATTAGGCGGCACACCGCCCGCCACAATGGATTTCTCCCAAGTGATGATTGATTTTGGGGCGACGACGCAATCGTTTTATCTTGGTCGTGCATCGGTGGCGGTGTCGGGCAACATTGCGGGATTGTGCCAGATGGTTGAAGAAAACGGCCGTTTATCCCTCAGCACCATATTACAGCCCGCCATTCGGCTTGCCAATCAAGGGACGAGTATCGAGCCATTTCAGGCGCAAACGTGCGACCTGCTGGGTTCAATTTACACACATACGGCCAGTATGCGCGATGTTTTTGTACAAAACGGAACCATTATTCAAGGAAACGCCCATCTTTTCATCCCAGATTTAGGACAAACTTTAGAGACATTGGCGAGTGAGGGGGCGGATTTTGCACGAAACGGCCGTTTGGCAGAAGCCATCGTCGCGGACCAGCAAGCAAATGGCGGGCTGTTGACGGCGATGGATTTGACGAGTTACGAAGTGTATAAACGGCACTCTATCCATCTGCCGTACCGCGATTATGAACTATTGTTACCACCGCCCAGCTCCACAGGCGGGGCGTTGACGGCGTTTGCACTCGGCTTGCTGGGGCGATTTGACCACACAGGTTTCCCGCACGGTTCTGCCCGTCATTTGCAATTGCTGTTTGAAATCATGTCTGCTTCTGGTCGCGCACGGCCGTTTTGGGACAAGTGGGTGGACAATCTGCCCGCCGACGATGCCATCGCCCGCTTGCTGTCACCCGCTTTTCTTGATCCCTATTATGAAGAAATCGAACGCGCATTACGGCGTGGCGCACCGTCACCCATCGCCCCCGAACGGGACGCGCCGCCGAACACCAGCCACCTGAGCGTGATTGATGGCGACGGGTTGGCGGTCAGCCTGACGACGACGGCGGGCGAGGGGGCGGGGTTCATCCTGCCCGGCACGGGGTACATTTCCAACAATATGATGGGCGAAGAGGATTTGCATCCCGACGGCTTTCACACGCGCCCGGCTGGGCAACGGCTGCCAACGATGGTCACGCCGACCATCGTTTTGCAGGACGGGCAGACGCGATTGGTGCTGGGCAGCGGCGGCAGCCTGCGAATTCGCAGTGCCATTTTGCAAGTGCTAAACAATTTTCTGGATTATGGGCTGGGGCTGGATGAGGCTGTCCGTCGGCAGCGGGTGCATGTGGAGCGCGGCGTGCTGCAATGCGAGGTCGGGTACGACACGGCGGCGGTAAACAAATTGGAAGCGATGGGGTACGGGGTCAATCGTTGGGGGAAGCGGAGCATTTATTTTGGGGGAACGCACTCGGTTTCTCGGATGGAAAACGGCCGTTTGGCGGCTGCTGGTGATAATCGGCGGGGCGGGGCGGCAATAATAATGAATAATGAATAATGAATTGTTAATAATGAACTGGACACTGGCGAAAATTGAATTTCAGTCGAGATGTAGGGGCGGTTCGCGAACCGCCCCTACTGGAGAGAAATATAAAAAACGCCAGAGTCCAGTAATGAATGGGGGGCGTGTTAAACGGCCGTTTCCATCTCCACATCCTCCACATCCT
>CAYSDT010000593.1:0-1932 GCA_964429835.1 uncultured Ardenticatenaceae bacterium
GAAGCAACCTTAACGGCCGTTTCCACCACCCCTTCACTTCCATCTTGATACGTCACCGTCGCCCGTGCTTGCACAAGTTGCGAGCCATCGTACATGCCTTCGATGATGTCGGCGTACTTGTCGTACAGCACGCCCCGTTTGAGCTTACGCGAGCGGGTCATTTCCGCTTCGTCAGCGTCGAACTCTTTGTGCATGAGGACAAAACGGCGCACACGGCCGTTTTCAGGCAGACTTTCGTTTACATCAGAAACGGCCGTTTTTACCAAATCATACACCTCATTCTTCTGCGACAGGTCAATGAACGTCGTGTAACCCAAACCGCGCCGCTCCGCCCAACTGCCGACATTGCCGTAATCCATCACGATCAACGCCGTCACAAAATCGCGCTCTTCGCTGCCGACAGCCATTACATCGCGGATGTAGGGGCTGAATTTGAGCCGCCCTTCGATAAATTGGGGCGAGAATTTTTCGCCGTTTGCCAGCGTAATCATCTCTTTTACACGGTCAAGATAGATGATGTGGCCGTCTTCGTCGATGTAGCCCGCATCGCCCGTGTGGAACCAACGACGGCCGTTTTCATCCACACTAATCGCTTCTTCCGTCGCCTCATCATTCTTGTAATACCCTTGAAAAATGCTGGGGCCAGCCATCAGCATCTCGCTGTTTTCGCCGATTTTGATGTCCGAGCCGGGAATTGGTTTGCCGACGCTGGCAAATTTAATGTCGCCATCCCGATGAATAGTCAGCCCGCCTGTCGCTTCGGTGGAGCCGTACACTTGCTTCAAATTGACCCCAATCGCGTGGAAAAAGCGAATCACGTCAGGGCTGAGCGAGGAGCCGGAGGTGTAGGCGGTGCGGATGTGGGACAAGCCTAATTGATTGCGGAGGGGGGCAAAAACGGCCGTGTCGCCCATCTTATACGCCAATTTTAATCCCAAGCCTGCATTTTCACCGTGCAATTCCTTGTCGGCCATCTTGTAGCCGATGGGTAAAAAGGTGTCGTACAATTTGCGATTCAACCATGTCGATTCGATAATTTGCACCTGTACAATGCCCACCAGCGATTCCCATAAGCGCGAATTGTACAAAATACCTTCGGGCGCGATTTCGCGGATATTTTCGCGGGCAGTTTCTGGCTCTTCGGGGAAATTCAGTATCACGCCCGTGTAAACATGGGGCGCAATGCCCAGCGCATGTTCGCCAATCCAGCCGAGCGGCAAGATGCTGACATGATTATCGGCATCGGAGCGCGGGTCAACTTCCATGAACATGCGCGTATTTTCCAGTAAATTATGATGACTGAGCATCACCCCTTTGGGTAGTCCTGTCGTTCCAGATGTGTAACATAAAACGGCCGTGTCTTCTTTCCCGCCCAACTTCATTTCAGTCTCAAAACGGAGTGGTTCGCTGGCCGCCAATTCGCGCCCCATCGCTTGCACATCGGCAAACGAAATCAACCACGGGTCATCATAATCCCACAACCCTTTGTCATCCCAATAGATGACGCGCTTGATGTTGGGCGCGTCGTCCCGAATCTCCAGCATTTTGTCACACTGCTCTTGATCCTTCGCCATCGCAAAGGTGGAATCGCTGTGGCTGGCGATGTATGCCATCTCACTGGCGATGGCATCGGTGTACATGCCGACCTGAATTGCGCCCACCGCCTGTAATGCCAAATACCCCCACACATATTGCCGATCATTATCGCCAACGGTGCAAACTTTATCGCCGCGCTGAATGCCCAACGCGATCAATCCCAGCCCAAAATCGCGTACATTTTCGTACGATTCCTGCCAGGAGTATTCGCGCCAAATGCCAAATTCCTTTTGGCGCACGGCAACCTTTTTCTCATCATATTGATGGACGCGCTGCATAAAATATTGAGGGAGTGTTTGTGGTGTATCCATTTATTTTCCGTTAGGTATAAGTTCC
>CAYSDT010000594.1:0-1932 GCA_964429835.1 uncultured Ardenticatenaceae bacterium
CGCACCACCGACATGCCCAGTTGATGATTGACAGTGAGATGGACAGCAATGTTGAGGATTGTATCTTCGGGGGAAAGTTGCCACGTTGTTTCTGTTAGTGGTTGCCGACGTTGCCAATTGCCGTCATTGTCGATGTTGGCGGTACGTTGCAACCACCAGCCATGTAATGCAGTCCAATGTAGTTCAATAAGGAAGGGGATACCAATTTTATTGAGCGGGATTTCACCTTGTGCTAACGCTTGCAACGAAGCGGGGCGGCTCTCCTTTTCTGATGGGTGATACCCCAACTGCTGCATGATGAAAACGGCCGTTTTCATCTCACTATCCTGCACCATAATGTCAATATCCGACATTGTACGCCACGAAGAATCACCGTAGACCGATTGCGCTAACGCCATCCCTTTGAGTAAAGTCAGGGATAAATTGGCGTTTGTGAATGCCGTTTCGATGTCGTGTAACGCATCGAAATGCAACTTATTTTCGGCGATAGCGGCAAATCTGTCCCCCTGTAAGAAGGGGGTTAATGTTGGATGGGATTGTTGGCAGCGACTGTAAAGGAGAGACCCTAAATCGTACTGGATTGCCCATGAAGCAACCTGCTTTGGATCAACTTCCTCCAAAACAGGGCATTCAGGGATGGTGTCATCAAGCAGCCAGCGAAAAAAGTGACGTGCTTGTGCCTCATCACCCCAGAAAGCGATCATATGTTTTCCCGCATGGGGGTGTATTCAGGGATAATTTGTTGCAGGGTGGCGATGATGGCGGCGTTGTCTTCGGCATCGGCGGCGGCTGCAAGAGTAGAAACGGCCGTTTCTATATCATCAGGCACAAATGAACTCGCGTTTTGGGCGATGAAAATTTTTTCATGTTTGGTACGTTCGTACTTTTCACCTTCGATGAATAATTCCTCAAATAGCTTTTCGCCCGGTCGAATGCCGCTGTATTCGATGTCAATGTCACGGCCAACGGCCATGCCTGATAACTCGATTAAATCGCGTGCCAAATCGACGATTTTGACTGGTTCACCCATATCTAGCAAAAACACCTCGCCACCATCGGCAAGAACGGCCGCTTGTAAAACCAATTGCACCGCTTCAGGAATCGTCATAAAAAAGCGACGCATGTCGGGATGGGTGACGGTGACAGGGCCGCCAGCGGCAATCTGCTTTTGAAAAGTAAGCACTACACTGCCGCGACTACCCAGCACATTACCAAATCGAACGGCGGCAAACGGCCGTTTATGTTCTTTTGCCGCATGATGCACTAACAGTTCTGCTGTGCGCTTGCTGCTGCCCATCACACTGGTGGGATTGACAGCCTTGTCGGTAGAAATCATGATGAATCGCTCTACACCGACGGCGAGCGAGGCGTTCAACAGGTTTTGTGTGCCAATCACATTGGTGCTGATCGCTTCGGAAGGATTACGCTCCATGAGCGGTACATGCTTGTGTGCGGCGGCGTGAAAGATAATCTCAGGCTGGTGTTTGGCAAAGATGGCATTGATGCGGTTGGGGAAACGGGTGTCGGCAATAACGGCCGTTAATTGCACATCTCCTAATCCATTACGGCGCAACTCATGGTAAATTTCAAAAATCGAATTTTCGCCATGCCCCAGCAGAACCAGTTCTGCTGGTTGACTGCGGATAATTTGACGGCATAGTTCACTACCGATGGAGCCGCCGCTGCCCGTGACTAATACCTTTTTACCGTTGAGCAGTTGTTTAACGGCCGTTATATCCGTTTGTATCGGTTCGCGGCGCAATAAATCTTCAATCTGCACATCGCGCAACTGATTGACCGTCACCGTATCATCTAATAATTCATATAAACCCGGCATTGTTTTTGCTTTAATTTGCGCCGTTTCGCAAATACGAATGATTTCTCGAATATCTTTACCCGATGCCGTTGGCATGGCGATGATGATTTGATCGA
>CAYSDT010000595.1:0-1927 GCA_964429835.1 uncultured Ardenticatenaceae bacterium
CAGAAGAATGAAGCCATCGCTTTCACTCTTCTGCCTTTATGTTAGTAGGTCATAGAGGACTCGAACCTCTGACCAATGGATTAAAAGTCCACTGCTCTACCAACTGAGCTAATGACCCATAACGGCGGGAAGTATAGCCGTGTGTGTTGCTTTGGGCAAATTTTTGTTCCCCAATAATTGACGGGATTGCGCCGTCATGTGAATGGCATCGCCGCTGGTGTAAAGTGACAAGTCGCCCATCGCCCCCGCGCTGTTTGCCAGCCCGTTTTCAGCGAGCAACCGCGCTGTTTGGCGGGCGATGGCGGGGGCGGGATCGATGATGGAAACGGCCGTTTCACAGATTTGCTCCAATAACGGCCGTATAAATGGATAATGCGTACAGCCCAGCACCAACGTGTCCACACCAGCGGCTAACATTGGCTCGACACAGCCGCGCAAAAGCTCGGTTGTGTCGGCTCCGTCCAACTGCCCCGCCTCAATTAGCTCTACCAAGCCGATGCACGGATTTTCAAATACTTCCACATCTTTGGCGAAGCGGTGCATGAGGCTCAAGTATCGTTGGCTTTCAAATGTGCCAGCCGTCGCCAGCACGCCAACTTTGCCGCTTTTTGTTTGCGCGGCGGCGGGCTTGACGGCTGGCTCCATCCCCACAAAGGGGAGCGATGGGAACGTGCGGCGCAAGCTGTTCAATGCCGCGCCAGAGGCGGTATTGCAAGCGATAACGATCAGCTTGGCGTTTTGTGTCAGTAAAAATTGGGTGACGGCTTCGCTCAGGCGGCGAATGTCGGCGAGGGGGCGACGGCCGTATGGCACATGCGCTTGGTCGGCGATGTAGATGAAGTTTTCGTGCGGCAATTGGGCGCGAAGGTGGCGCAGAACGGACAGCCCGCCTACGCCAGAATCAAATACGCCAATCGGGGCGGTTGAAGATGGTGGTTTATGGGGAGGTGGTAGAGCCATGAAAATTACAATTTTGGCTGGCGAATGAATTCGCGCCTACGGCTGCAAAGTCGGCCTTCGCCGACTAGATACCAGTCGGCGAAGGCCGACTTTGCAAATGTTGCCGCAGATTTATCTGCCGTGTTTCTAAAATTACTGAGCGGCCGCTTGCACAAAGCTGGCAAACAAGCGGCGATGGATGGGGTCGTTTTGCACCAACCACTCGGGATGCCATTGCACACCAACGGCGAACGGGTGGTCGGGCAGTTCAATGCCTTCGATGAGATTATCGGGAGAAACGGCCGTTACGACCAATCCCTCACCCAATTCCCGAATCGCTTGATGGTGGATGCTGTTGACATTGACCACGCGCTCTTGCAAGCTGCGTCCCAAGCGGGAATCTGGTTCGACGGTGGCGGTGTGGCTGATGTGTGAGCGGGCGGGTATCCCTTGCGTGTCGTGGTGAACGTCAGATGGCAGTTCGCTAGGAACATCCTGCCATAATGTGCCGCCCAATGCAACATTGATCACTTGATGGCCGCGACAGATGCCGAGCAATGGTTTTTTCTGGGCGATGGCGGCGTGGATCAGCCAAATTTCAAACATATCCCGATCCACATCCATTCCACGCAACTTCGTTTCAACTGGCCGATCATAAGATGCAGGGGACACATCGCCGCCGCCGGGCAACATGATGCCGTCAACGGTGTCGAAAATTTGCACCCACGCATTGGGGTCTAAACCCAATGGAATCATCAGCGGGATACCGCCAGCGTTTATGATTGCTTGTGTGTAGGCGGCGGACAGGGCGATGCCAAGTTGGTCGTTGATACGAAGCGTAACGCGATAAGCGACGCAGGCGATGAGTGGTTTTTGATTGTTCATGGGGGTGTTGATGGTTGGTTGTGTTGAAAACAAAAAAGGTGAAAGCCTATTGACTTTCACCTCTGTGTATCAGTATGTGATGATGGAAAAACGGCCGTTTAGT
>CAYSDT010000596.1:0-1925 GCA_964429835.1 uncultured Ardenticatenaceae bacterium
GCAGATGGGTGAACAATGCCAACGCTTCCTGCTGCGCGGGGTCAAATGGCAACACGGCGGCGCGGTGCAGCCCGTCGGTTACGGCCAAATCGTGACGGGTGGTGATGAAAACGGCCGTTTCCCCCACAGTCGGCGGCAATAATGGCCGTACCTGCCCGCTCGTTTCTGCATTATCCAACACAATCAGGGCGCGTTTGTCTGCCAAAATACCGCGCACGGCGGCGGATCGGCTTTCGACACTGTTACGCCCGCTCACATCTTCGCCATAAGCGGCAGCAAAGTCGGACAGGATGGTCATTGTGTCGGTCGTGTCCAGTCGCGCCCATAGAACGCCATCGGGGAAAAACGGCCGTAATTCATACGCCAGATGTGCCGCCAACGCCGTTTTACCCACGCCGCCCATCCCTTTTAGATTACAGATGGATACCGTCTCGCCACCGCGCAGCCGCGTTTGCAAATCAGCTAATGCCGCTTCACGTCCGACGAAGTAAGGCAGGTCTGGAATGGCTTGAAAGGGAGAGTCCGTTTCTGGCGGCCACGGGCGAAGGGCATCACGGTCAGATGGAGCGAGTGTTTGTTCCCGCAGTTCTGCCAGCGGAGGATGGTCAGCAGATTGCAGGAGTTGATCGGTTTCAACGGCCGTTAATCGCAACGCCGCCGCTACATCGACTAATCCCCGCCAACGATGGGGTTTACGCACACGGCCGTTTAGCCAGTTACGGATCGTCCGTTTCGGCACGCCAGACAGCGCGGCTAATTGCCCCGCCGAATAATGCGACCGCTGCACGAAGCGGCCAAGAACATCCATCAACTCGTCACCCATATACCCCCCATATAAATGGCCTGATTTGAACCCAGATTTTGCAAACAGGTTCATCTATGATTAGACCATCTTTCATTCACGACTCCTGGATTTCTCATGGGGCGCAGGAAAATTCCTGCGCGGCGCGCCATGTTCAATGAGTCCCTAATCCTAAAGGAGCGTTGTGATGTTTAATAAAATTCGTATTCTGTTGGTTACGGCCGTTTTTGGCCTTTTACTTCTTACCCCGATTGCCCCATCTGCTCATGCAGCCGATTGTCCGGCTGCCAGCGGGAGTGGTTGCGGCGGGTAATATTCTCTAGATGACGGCCGTTTTCAAAACGGCCGTCATCTCCTTATATTCCATCGTCAACTTCTGCGCCCACGCATTGCCAGAAAAATGAGGCAGCAAGTCCAATGCTTCCGCCAAACAAGCCAGAGCCTGTTGATTTTGTCCGCATTCAATTTGAATCTCAGCGAGATTACCCAAAGCATTAGCTAATAAAAGTCGAGCATCTACCTGCCGATACAAGCCGATAGCCCGTTGATGGTACACTTCCGCACGATCCAAGTCGCCCTGTTCTTGTAAGACGCAACCCAAACTGGTTGCAATCGATCCTTTATGCAAAAGCAATCCGTTTTGCTTGTGTGCAATCGCCTCCGCTTGTCGTAAGGTCACTTCTGCTTCTGAAAATTTTCCCCACTCATAGTATAGGCCGCCAAGATCAATGGAAGTGATGATTTTATCTCTTTCATTCTGCGTGTTGGTTAACTGTGTCAATGTTTTTTGATAGAGTTGAGCCGATTCTGCATGGCGACTTTGCCGACGATAGATTAACGCCAATATATTGTAGGAACGATACAGGTAAGGGGCGTTACTCACTTCTTGCAATGTGATGGATTTTTGTAAAAGGCTGGCGGCTTTTAACAAATCACCCTGTTCTAAAGCTGACCGCCCTAATCCCCCCAGTGTGATGGCGCGTAAACGGCCGTTTTCCTCATCAAACAGTGCCAATGCCGCTTCCCCATGTTCCTGTGCCAACGCATACTTGTGTTGGCGGCGGTACGTTTCCGCCAAATTCATACGGATTTCAGCGATGGCTTGACCGTCTTCCAATCGGTG
>CAYSDT010000597.1:0-1920 GCA_964429835.1 uncultured Ardenticatenaceae bacterium
ACCTTTTCCTGCACTTGCTCTGACGACAGGGTGCTGGTGTTCAGATAAAAATCGCAATGCTCACGGGCGTGGGCAAGGCGGCGATGCTGTTCAGCATAATAGGCGGGGCTACTGGGGTTTTTGGGACGACGAACGGCCGTTTCCTCCACATCAATATCCAAAAAAATCAGCACGTCAGGCTTGCTCAACTGCTGCCACATCGACGGCACATACGAATGTTCTTGCACAGGCATCCGCACCACATAACCACGTTCCAGCAGGGCAGGTTTCAACGTGCTTTTACCCGCCGCACACGGCCCGACAATAGCGATGCGTATAGGCGTGTCCGTTTCCATGTGCGAGGGGTTGGAGATTGAGAGATTAGAGATTTTTACCCGCTCCCCCGCTCCTCATCTCCCCTGCTCCCGTTCAGAGCGGCAACGTGGCGTACAAACGGCGCACATTATCCATCCCTCTGGGAAAGACGGAGGCAACCAAAATGCTGATGTCATCGCGTGGGCGATTGTTGTCTTTCGCCATCGCTTCATCCATCAAGCGGTCGGCGATGACTTGCGCGTCCCGTTCGCCAGCTAAAATCATTTGTTCGACTGCCTCTGCTGGGTTATATAAATCGCTGCCACTCCAACTGCCAGCATGACGCAAGCCATCGGTGAACACCACAATAATCGTGCCAACGGTCAGCGGCATTTCGGTGATGATTGGCTTGTTTTTCTTATGCACGCCCACCGCACGGGATGGCTCATTCAGTAAAAATACGCCTTGCTCTGGTGTGCGAACGATGACGGGAGCTTCGTTATTGCGTGAAATAACGACCGTTTTGCTGTCGGTGTCTACCGATAAAATATTGAGCGTCGCGCTCACTTTGCCGCCACGATTGGTGTACAGATAATCGTGTGCCGCTCGCGCCGCCGCGCCATCGCGCACGCCTTCGGAAAGCAGTTGAATTGCCTTACGGGCGACGAGGTTACTGATAATTTTGGCCGAACGGCCGCTTCGTTGCCCATCGACCAGCACAAATGACATGCCGCCATGCGGCCGTTCGATCATTTCCAGTGTGTCGCCGCTTTCACGGGAGGCGTATTTGTTAATTTTGGTGACCGCAAATTGAATTTCCATGTAATATTCCTTTTAGATAGAGGGGAGAAATAGAGATAAGGTGGTTATTAGTACTGTATTCAGTATTGCCTAGCCACAGGATGAGGAGCCGAAGGGGAGTAGAATGACATCCCAAAACGGCCGTAATGGCCCACAATACAGTAATCGCCCGCCGTCATATGCGTCCAGTGCGAAAATTAGACCAACACAGCACAGCATAATCAGCAGCACCATCCCACATCCGATCAAGCCGCGTTTTGAAGAGCGGGGTTGCTCGATTTGATGCACAATCACCCGTTCGGGTTGTTGCGGCGCGGCTGGTGTTGGCGATGGGTCTGTCGGCGGTAAGGGTGGAGAGGCCATCGCCGCCGCTTCTGCTTGTGCATCAGCGACCACATATTCACCTGTGCCAGGAATGATGAAATCAGGCGTGGGGGGAACTTCTTCAACGACGATTGGTTCAAATGTAAATTGGAGTGCTTCGCCTAAATCAATGATGTCGCTGGGGTTAAGCGGGGTGAGGGAACTGATTCGACGGCCGTTTACAAACGTCCCATTTGTGCTGCCCAAATCCTCGACCGCGTATAAATCCGCCCCCTGCGCCACGATTCGCACATGCTGGCGCGAAATTTCGGGGTCGGGGATGTGGATATTGCATGAAGTCGCCCGCCCGATGATGGTATGATCTTCTGTCAGGGGGTAATTTTTATTTAGAAACGGCCCGCGCCGCATTGTTAGTTGATGAGAACTGCCCATGTGTTTTGCTCCTGTCGCATCAGCAAAAAGTTAGAGTTGAAGTATAAAACAACAGTGGATAATTAACAA
>CAYSDT010000598.1:0-1912 GCA_964429835.1 uncultured Ardenticatenaceae bacterium
ATTTACACGGCCGTTTTATTTTCAAAAGCTCCTAAATGGGTAAGCATCATCATTTTTGTTCTCCTTTGGGCTTTCGCCCTGTTGTATACATGATGGGTTCGTAGAATGATTACACCACTTCGTTCATGCCCAAAACGGCCGTTTTCCGCTATAATCCTCCCCGTTCAATTAACAATACATAAATTTCTTCACAACCCAAAAGAGGTAAACCTATGAGTAAACTTTTCAACCATTTCGATGCCCGCGCCAAGCTGCCCGGCACCGACCTTTCCTACTATCAACTCAGCAAACTGGCCGACTATGGCGACATTGACCGCCTGCCCGTCTCCATCAAGATATTGCTGGAAGCGGCATTACGCACCTGCGACGGCTACGAAGTGATGCCCGAAGATGTGACCAAACTGGCAGGGTGGAAACCCACCGTAGACGAGCGCGGCGAACTGCCATTCAAACCCGCCCGCGTCATTTTGCAGGACTTCACTGGCGTTCCCGCCGTCGTCGATTTGGCCGCGTTGCGCTCGGCAATGGCGCGATTGGGCGGCGATCCCAAGAAGATCAACCCGCATGTACCCGTCGATTTGGTCATCGACCACTCTGTACAGGTGGATGAATATGGCACAGATACGGCTCTCTTCTTCAATATGGAGCGTGAATTTGTGCGTAATCAGGAACGGTACGAATTCCTCAAATGGGGGATGGAAGCGTTCGAGAACTTCCGCGTTGTGCCGCCAGCGACGGGCATCGTCCATCAGGTGAATTTGGAATATCTTGCCAGCGTGGTGATGCAGAAGGCGGACGCGGATGGCGAGATGGTCGCCCTGCCCGACAGCCTCGTCGGCACCGATTCGCATACGACGATGATTGACGGCTTGGGCGTTGTCGGTTGGGGCGTGGGCGGCATCGAGGCCGAAGCGGTCATGCTGGGACAGCCGATTTACATGCTCACCCCCGATGTGGTGGGCGTGAAATTGACGGGCGCGTTGAAGGAAGGAGTCACGGCCACCGATTTGGTGTTGGTGGTGACGGAACTGCTGCGGGCGCAAGGCGTTGTCGGTAAATTTGTCGAATTCTATGGCGCAGGACTGAGTAATATCACCCTTGCCGACCGTGCCACCATCGCCAATATGTGCCCAGAATATGGGGCGACGATGGGCTTCTTCCCCGTGGATGATGAGGCCTTGAACTATTTACGAGCGACTGGCCGCCCCGATGAGTTGGTCGATTTAGTCGAGAAGTACACCAAAGCGCAGGGCTTATTCCGCACTGATGACTCCATCGCCCCCCTGTACAGCAGCTATGTTGAACTGGACATGAACACGGTGGAAGCGAGTTTGGCAGGGCCAAAACGGCCGCAAGATCGCATCGCCCTGACGGACATGAAAGAACAGTACCGCAAAACGCTGTTGGCTCCGCAAGGGCCGATGGGGATTGGCTTGAGCGAAGAAGATTTGGATAGAACGATAACCATCGCCGATTCTGGTGTGGAAATGAAGCATGGCGCAGTCGTCATCGCCGCCATCACCTCCTGCACCAACACATCTAACCCCAGCGTGATGATTAGCGCGGCATTGGTCGCCAAAAAAGCGGCACAATTGGGGTTGACGGTTCCATCTTATGTCAAGACCAGCCTCGCCCCTGGCTCACGGGTGGTTGAGGATTATTTGGTGAAAGCAGAACTGCTGCCGTATCTGGAGCAGTTGGGATTCAACATCGTCGGCTTTGGCTGTACGACTTGCATTGGCAACTCTGGCCCCTTGCCCGAAGCGGTGGCAAACGCGATCAAGGATGGGAATATGGTCACATCGGCCGTTCTTAGTGGTAATCGCAACTTTGAAGGGCGCGTTAGCCCGCTCACACTGACCAACTATTTGGCCTCACCGCCGCTGGTTGTGGCGTATGCGCTGGCGGGAAC
>CAYSDT010000599.1:0-1906 GCA_964429835.1 uncultured Ardenticatenaceae bacterium
ATCAGTGTAATCAGTGTACAAAAGTTCTTTCTCCGACAGCCTGCTATGCTATACTTACCGTGAGGTGACGTATGATTGATGAACAAACCCTAGAACAAACTGTGCAACATATTGTGGAGGCCGCCAAGCCCAGCCGCGTCATATTATTTGGGTCTTACGGGCGTGATGAAGCTAACGAAAATTCAGACCTCGATTTAATGATTATCCAACCCCATGTTGAAAATCAGATTGAAGAGATGGTTTATTTGCGCCAAATTTTAGGCCCAATGGGCATAGGAATTGATCTACTGGTTTATTCAGAAGCAGAATACAAACGGCGCAGTCGTGTGCCGGGAACTGTGCATTACTGGGCGCGCCGTGAGGGAAAAACATTATATGAGCAATGGTGAAAATGAATAATTTCATGTAAACGGCCGTTTAGCACACTAATCCCCCAATCCACGCCAACCACTTCCAACAAACAAACTGCCCATCACTCATTTGTATAAAGCCCCCATCATATACAACACCTATCTTCAAAAACGATCCCCTCTATCTCTTAACGCTATCTTTCTGGAGAAATTATGAAATCATTATCCACTCTCATCAGCAATATCCCCGCGTCGCCAACATTGGCAGTCAACGACAAAGCGAAGGCATTACAAGCGGCTGGACACGATGTCATCGCGCTGGCAGGCGGCGATCCTGATTTTGACACGCCGCCGCACATCGTCGAAGCCGCCATCGCCGCCATACGACGCGGTGAAACCCATTATCCATCCCCCATGAAAGGCATTCCGCCGCTCTTACACGCCATCGCCGACAAAATGGAGCGCGAAAACGGGGTGAGCGTTGACCCGATGAGTGAAATTATCGTCACGCCCGGCGGTAAGTGGGCGTTGTATTTGGCGTTGGCGGCCATCTTGAACGCAGGCGATGAGGTGCTGATTTTGGAGCCGTATTGGGTGTCGTATCCGTCGTTGGTGACATTGGCGGGTGGTGTTCCCGTGCTGGTGGGATTGGATAGCGAGGCGAATTTTGAAATAACGGCCGTTTCTATCCGTCGTCACCTTACCCCCAAAACCAAAGCGATACTAATCAACAGCCCCAATAACCCGACGGGGCGCGTCGCTACCGCTGAGGAGATGAACATCATCGCCGCCATCGCCCAAGAGTCGGATTTATATGTGATTGCCGACGAAATTTATGAAAAACTGATATTTGACGGGGTACACATTTCCATCGCCGCCCTGCCAAATATGGCCGAGCGGACGTTGACGATCAACGGCTTTTCCAAAGCGTATGCGATGACGGGCTGGCGGCTGGGATGGTTAGCCGCGCCTGCGCCCATCACCCGATTGGCGGTGAAAGTGAACGGGCAGACGGTCTCGTCGGCGGCGACATTTACGATGCACGCAGCGGTGGCGGCATTGACGGGAACGCAAGATTTCATCGGTGTGATGCGCGACTCGTATCGGGAGCGGCGCGATTACATGGTGGCGGCGTTGAACAGCATCGACGGCATACAATGCCGCTCGATTGAGGGGGCGTTCTACCTGTTCCCATCCTTCCCCAACAGCGGGCTGGATAGTTTAGAGTTGGCGGAGAAGTTGTTGACGGAAGCGAAGGTGGCTGGCACACCAGGCATCGCATTTGGGCAGAGCGGCGAGGGGCATGTGCGTTTTGCCATCTCAACAGCGATGGTCGATTTGGAGCGGGCGGTGGAGCGGATTCGGCAGGTGGATTGGGTGGCTTGAAAGAGAAATAGTCAATGGCGATGGGCAGAATTTCGGGTATACAATCGCTCTACATAAGCCATTATATTTACACAGATGTGCTATACTTTGAGCGAAAAATGGACATGGTTCAAAAGTTAAAGAGTTTGCTTTACAGTGTGCTGTTGCATAATTTAACATAAAAATGGAAC
>CAYSDT010000600.1:0-1905 GCA_964429835.1 uncultured Ardenticatenaceae bacterium
TTCTTGCCTTGTCGCACAGCACGAGCGAGTTCTTCTTGATAACCGTATAGTTTCATAATCATTTCCTAAATAATGCCGATGCCCATTGAGCATCGTAATCTTCATCTTCCTTTTTAGCCGTAACGGCATGAGCAGGCATTTGATAAACGGCCGTTAGCCGTAAAATCTCGCGCTCAATCTTGCGTCGCAACGCCTTCGGTTCCAACACCTCCACATCTGCCCCCCAGCCGCGAATCCATGGCAGCATCTCCCGCCACTCAGCCACATCTGCCTGCCAACGCAAACGGCCGTCTTCCAATCTCTCCACCTGCTGCGTATGATGCCACTGCGTTTCGGCAACCCGCTTGGCAACGGCCGTTCCAAACCGCAGCACCACCCGCACTGGCTCCTTTTCCGTATACCAAATCCCCCACGCATTCTTTAACTTCTCGCGCGGGTCAAAATCAGGCGGGATTTCATATGACTCATCCAAAAATTCAACCGTGCGGATGCGTTCAATCTTGAAAGTTCGCAATTTATCGGGCGGATCGCGCCAGCCAATAACGTGCAATGTGCGCCCGACAGCATACGGCTCAATAAAGTAGGGGGAGAAGGTGTATTCAAAAATACGGCCGTCTTCCCCCTCATGCGCCACCAACACTTTTTGCCCATTCGCCCACGCTTTTGTCAAACGGCGCAAATTTTGAATAAAATTCGGATCATGCAGCCGATGGTCGTCGTCCAGCACAGATGCGGATTCTTTCATATGATCGGCAATGAGCGGGGCTAACGGCCGTATGGCCGTCCCCAATTGCCGTAACGCCGATGCCGCCTGTGGATAATGTTTATCCGTCCGCGTCGTCAACAATCGCGTTGCCAGATGAAGCGACAAAACCTCATCCAAACTTAACTCTACCTTTGCCCGATAATTTTCCCGATTGATCGAATACAGTTTTCCCTCAATCGGTTCCCATACTGGTTCAAAATAGCCCAAATCATCCAAATCGGTTGCCACTTGCGCCCGATCTACGCCAATACGCCGCCCGATTTCAGCTTTATGCAAGCCGTCAGGATTATTCAGCAGTAAATTGGTCAACTCACGCATACGTTGTACTTTTTTAACAAAGCGTTCGCCCATTATGTCCTCTCTATTTGTAAAATTGTCCAGGTTTTATGACACATTGTGATAATACCATACAACCTGCGGCTATAACGTGATCTTTGTAAGCGAATACCTGCATTAGTCATCAAAAGGCCAGATACGGCCGTTATCATCCTCAACCAGCAAATACGCATCTTCATGCAAATACGCCATCTCCCGTTCTATTTTTTGCGGATGCCAGCCCAAAAAACGGGCAAACCAGCCCTTTTTCTGCATTGGATTATTCTCAATTGCTGCCTGTAACTGTTTACGATCCTCATGATTTGCATTGCGTCCCATTTTGTAACCTCCTTTATACCTTCAAAATCTATAATGAAGACACAATACACAACGGCCGTTGTCTGTTTGACAACAAACACAAACCAATTTCAAAAAGATCACGCTATTGGCAACAGTCGCATGGTAATCTAATCAAAAGGATGGTGATACACGCCATTCACAATTTGTTATTAAAAATTCATTATTCATTATTAAGGAGCGTCCCATGCCCATCATTCAAAACCTCATCGCCGATCAATTCGGCAGCCATATCGGCAAATACCAAGGGCGACTTAAAGTAACCAAAGCCAAAAAAGTGTTGGCTCAAGCCCCCCTGCTGCACCTCGAAACAGTCACCCTTGCCAGCAACGGCGTTTCCATTTCCGCCGATGCCATCCGCGCTTGCACCGAAATAGGAGTACCCATCCACTTTCTCAGTGGCACAGGCACGCCCTACGCCAGTCTGTACAGCGCGGGGCTTATCGGTACCGTCATCACTCGTCGCG
>CAYSDT010000601.1:0-1902 GCA_964429835.1 uncultured Ardenticatenaceae bacterium
ATCATGTGATGGGGGTAACAACGGCCGTTTTTCGTCCTGAAGAGGGTGATGAGACGGAGCCAGAAACGGCGGGGGAACAGTTGGCGTTGATTTAGGGCGCGTAGCGCGGCATCGGTTTTCAATCGGTGTCACGCCACGCCCCAGAACTAAAATGCACCCATCAGCTAAATAATCTGCACCTATACGGATAACAAGGCGGGACATGATGCATTCGCCCTTGACATTGTGTTTGTTTGACACTATTATAAATAGTGTACAAACAACACAAATAAAGGAGCGATGATGAGCAAATCCGTATTCATCAATAATCAAGCAATCACATTACCATCTGACCAGCTTATTCAGGCTGGCGGTGAAGGGATGGTGTTTCGGTCTGGGGGACAAACGGCCGTTAAAATTTACCATCACCCCCAGCCTGCACAGGTCGCTAAATTAGAATATCTATTGAACGGCGGCTTGATGGCGCGATTGCCAACGGCCGTTTACGCCCCCACCGCCCTCGCCCACAATAAACAGGGGGACGTGGTTGGCTTTCAAATGCGGCTGCTGCCATCTGGTACGCTGCCGTTGAAAAAACTGGGCAGTTTGCGCTTTTGGAAGAAGGCGGGGATGGAAATAACGGCCGTACTCACCCTGCTGCAAACCATCCATCAACAACTAACGCAGTTACACGCGCAAAATATCGTCGTTGGCGATTTGAACGACCAGAATTTACTCTTTACGCCAGCACCCATCGCCCCTGCGTGGGTGGATGTGGACAGTTATCAGCTTGGCGGCCACGCTTGCCCCGTCGCCATGCTTCCGTTTTTAGACCCCAATTTGTATCATGTGGCTGATTTCAGCAGCCGCCAATACTTCAGCGAAAGCAGCGATTACTATGCGTACACGGTGCTGCTGGTGAAAACGCTGTTGCAAGTGCATCCGTATGGCGGGGCGCATTCACAGTTGAAAACGGTGCGGGCGCGGGCGGAAGCGGGGGTGAGTGTGTTGAAAACGGCCGTTACCTACCCAAAAAACGCCCGCCCCCTCGACAGCCTCAGCGATGAATTGCTGGAGCATTTGCATCTGATTTTTGACAAGGGGGAAAGACGGCCGTTTTCATCCCAACTGCTGCAAAAGTACGCCGACAGCCTTGTGCAATGCCCGCAATGCAACCTGCATTACCCTAAAATGCGCCGCTACTGCCCCGCGTGTCGCGTCGCCATCCCAGCCCCCACGCCGCGCTACACGAATTGGGAGCGTTTGGCACAGTTAGACGGGGTGGTGATGGATGCACGGGTGCAGGCACGAGGATGGCTACACGCAATTATGTGGAAAAGGGAACAATATACGCGGGTGCGATTGGGCGTTGGCGGCGTGTTAGATGAGGTCACGTTGTTTGCAGGTCGGGCGGGCTGCCGCTTTGCTCAGTTTGATGAATATGTGGTCGTAAATCCGCCGCAAGGTGGCGGGGCGTTGTTGCTTTTGCGGGTTGACGGGGCAACTGTAAATAAGGTGACGGCGATTGAGACGGGGCTGTTTCGGGAAACGGCCGTTTTCACTTCAACACCCCATCACCTGTACCGCATCGCGGGCAATTGGATTATGCGCGGGCAAGTGCGGGATGGGGTGTATCTGGAAGATGCCATCGCTACCGCGCATCGTCACCAGACGCAGTTCTGGGGATCGCCAACTCATGATTTAATCGTGGGGTATCATCGGATTTTTGCGGAGAATCACTTCTTTGCGATTGATGCGGGGGACACGCGGGAATTGGCTGTTGCGCCGTTGGTGGACGGTGAGAGTTTGGTGGAAACGGCCGTTGATTTCACGGCTGATAGCTTCACCATCACCCTCACCATCCGCGCCAATGGGCAGCTTGTGGAACAAAAACAGACGTTCAACTTCTTTGAGAAGTTGAAC
>CAYSDT010000602.1:0-1897 GCA_964429835.1 uncultured Ardenticatenaceae bacterium
AATACCAGCGATAGCGAAACATAAGTGAGCCGCGATTTTCGTGGGCAGGCCAATTTGGGGGGATGGGGTCGCCATAATACAAGTAGAGGTCAGGAGCGGAATACTCGTGCAGACTGAGGATGCCGCCGTGTGCCAGCGCAACTTCAACCGCTGGTACAAATCGCTCGAACTCGTCTAGTTCGGGAACGCCGGTGGAAAAACCACCAACGGCCGTTTTGAATCCATGTGCCGCCATCTGCCGCACCCGCTCCGCCTCGAAGCGTGCATACCAATCCATCCGATCCAAGCCGGGATCGGGTTCATTGAACCCCTCCCAATAATCGACGGCGGGATTTAGTTGGTACTGTTCAAGCTGTGTTTCCACAAAATCACGGGCAGATTCTTCGGGGTTTTTATGGTACTCCATCCCATCAGCCGACAATCGCCCAATGGTGACGGTGTGTGGTGAAATTTCCTTCACCTCTGCCAAAAATCCCAAATCATCCACCCCTTTCACGATGGCGGGATGGGTCTCACGAATGAAATCCATCCCCCCCGCGCTCATGCGGATGACATGGATGCCTAATTTGCTCCCGCCCAATTCGGTGACGGGCGACTGGGTGGGGATGAAGGAGACATAAGGGGTCGGCGTGGTGGTGGGGGTTGCCGTTGCCGTCGCGGTGGCGGTGTTGGTGGGGATGTACGGCGTGTTGGTCGGGATGATGGGCGTGTCCGTCGCCCCGCCGTTTGGGGTGATGGGTAAAAATTGATGTTCTGCGCCTGCTGTCGGCGAAGGAACGGCCGTCCATGTTGGCACAAGCGTGGGGGGGATGGGTGTTGCTGTCGGTAAGACCGCAATGGCGGCAGGAGTTGGCAATGGGGCGATGGGTGTTGGTACAACAGTGGTGGTGCAACCAGTCAATAACAAAATAATGAATAATGAATAATGAATAATGAATAATGATTTGCGTTCGTTATCCATTGTTAATTATCCATTTTCAATTGCCGTTAAGGCAGCGTTGATCGCTTGGGAAACGGCCGTTTTTACCACATCCTCATGGGGCGCGTAACTGTCCATGCTTTCCCGTGCGTGCAACACATTGCCATCGACGGCCAAAATCGCCGCCGTCTGCACGCCGCGCAAACTGCCGAGCAAAAAGAGTGCCGCGCACTCCATCTCCACCGCTTGCACGTTGGCTTCGGCCAACTGTTTGTAATCGGGGGTAAGCGATGTGGTCACACCGGGATAGAAGCTGTCGGAGGTGAGGACGATGCCTTGTGCGAAGGGTTGGTCGCCCATTGCGGACTTTAATTTTTCGGTCAACGCCCCGTCAGCAACGGCGGGGTATGATTCTGGCACAGATAAACGGCCGTAGCCTGTGCGATCAACGGCTGCCGTCGCCACTACCAAATCGCCTGTGTTGATTTCTGGCTGAATGCCGCCACACGTTCCCACACGAATGATGCGTTTTGCGCCCGCCCCGATTAGCTCTTCAAAGGCGATGGCTGCGCCCGCCGCGCCAATGCCGTGCGAACAAACGGTAACGGCCGTTTTTCCAAACATCCCACGATAAGCGCGGTATTCACGTTGGTCGCTTAACTTCACCACATCGGTCAATTGCTCGGCAATCATCGTCGCCCGTGCGGGGTCACCGCAAACCAATGCCGCCGCGCTCACGCCGCCGACGGGTAATCCTGTGCTTGGTAATCTTTTTTCTGTCATATGATCCTTTATGTAGGGGCGTGGCCTTGTTGCCCGCCCGATTTGGGCAGGCATAATGCCACGCCCCTGCAAGTATAGCATTGGTTGAAAATCGTGTGAAACGCGCTCTCAGGTGTTAATGGGGTGATGTTTGTGTAGAGCCGCTCCGCTGGAGCGTCTCCGTCCGCTTATGTTATACTTCATCAAACAGGATGA
>CAYSDT010000603.1:0-1895 GCA_964429835.1 uncultured Ardenticatenaceae bacterium
ATCATTGATGCGGTGGATGAAATAACGGCCGTTATCAATCAAGACACGGGCAAAAGCCGCCAAGACGGCGTGATCGAAGTGACCATGACCGTAGACCGCCTGCATCAATACTACAAAAACGCGGGCAAATGGCTCAAACGGCGGCGCGTGCCGCCCGGCCTGTACATCTTCAAATCGTATTACGCCGAACCCCATCCCTTCGGCACGGTGGCAGTGATTGGGCCGTGGAATTACCCCTTCGATTTGGCGATGACACCGCTTTGCTCGGCATTGCTGGCGGGCAATACGGTGCTGTTGAAACCGTCAGAAGTTACGCCAGCGGTAGGGGTGTTGATTGAAGAATTGATCAATCGTGTGCCAGAATTACGGCCGTTTGTGCGCGTTTTGCACGGTGATGGGCGCGTTGGCGCGGCTCTGGTCGCCAGCAAGCCAGACCTCATCTTCCTGACTGGATCGACGGGAACAGGATTAAAAATTGCCCAAGAAGCGGCCAAAACGCTGACCCCCTTCCTGTATGAATTGGGCGGCAAAGACCCGATGTTAGTAATGGAAAAGGCTGACATCGCCGCCGCCGCCAAATGGGGGACGTGGGGCGCGTTTTACAACACGGGGCAGACGTGCATGGGCATCGAGCGCGTGTATGTGGAAGACGCGGTATACGAACCGTTCGTGCGGGCGGCCATCGCGGAAGCGAAGATGTTGAAACAGGGGTATTCCGCTAATTTGGACAACCATCTCAACATGGGGCCGCTTACGTTTGAACGCCAATTAGCCATCGTGCAAGAACATTTGGATGACGCGGTGGCGAAGGGAGCGCGGATTATTTTGGGTGGCAAGCATGACGGGCTATTTATGGAGCCAACCATCATCGTGGACGTTGATCACAGCATGAAAATCATGCACGAAGAGACGTTCGGCCCCATCATGCCCATCATGCGTGTGCGCGATGAGGCGGAGGCATTACGACTGGCAAACGATAGCGAATTTGGGCTGAGCGCGTGCGTCTGGAGTGATGATATGGCACAGGCGAAGCGGGTGGCGCATCGGTTGGATGTCGGTTCGGTCAATATCAATGATACCGTCGCCCATTATCCCGTGTCGTTACTGCCGTTTGGCGGCGTGAAAAAGTCGGGCAATGCGCGGACGCACGGCAAGGAAGAGGTGATCCAGTTCACGCAATTGCGCTCATACGCAGTCGGCAAGCCGCCGTTCGCGCTGGATATCGCCACCCAAATGCGGGAGCCGGGTCGGTATCGGCTGGGCAAGGCAATTGTGCAATCGGTGTTTGGGGTGACGACGGAACAGCGGCTGCGTCCTGTAAAAGAATTGGCGGCGGAGAATCCGGCGGCGGTGCGTGTTGGCGTGTGGACGGGGGTTGTGGGGATAACGGCCGTTTTGCTTGGCGTGTTGTTTCGGCGGAAAGGAAACAGCTAATAATTAATTGTTAGCCGTTTTTTATGGAAGTACAAGCAACATCTCAATAACTTGGGGGAAAGACCTGACAGGTTTCACTAACGTCTTTTGTTTTACACAAGTATCGTAAAAAAAACCTATCAGGTCTCCCCGAAATACTGAGAAGATACGAGTACAACGAATTAAGGAAGGAACGAATAGACTTGCTGAAATAATTCATTTCTTCCTTTATTTCGTTGTACTCAGGATAAGAAACAAAAACCAGCAGACTCAGTATCCAATCCCCGCCCGATCTCCCACATCACACAAGCATATAATACAGGTGTGTTTCATTTCAGTTGGCTGGCGGTTAAAACCGCCATGTCAAAAAATACCCCAGAACTGAAATGCACCCGTAACACAGCGACAAGGGAGGCCGCCCCTACATCGGCCGTTGTGGTATACTCTGCAAGTGCGATGCACCTGAAAGGTGCAACGCACTT
>CAYSDT010000604.1:0-1893 GCA_964429835.1 uncultured Ardenticatenaceae bacterium
CCTGATAAGCCGAGACGATCTCGGAACATGGTGATTAACGCTTTGATGCCGTCGGATGTTTTGATTTTTTTGCCTTCGGCGTAGGTGCGTGGGTTATAGCTGATGGGGATTTCCAGAATTTCGTGGCCTGCGAGCAGGATTTTGTCGGGCAGTTCAAAGTCAAGATTGAAGTCGGTGGTGGTGAGGTTGAGTGATTTGGCTACGTCGGCGCGTACCATTTTGGTGGCGGTGGCGACATCGGTGAGATGGCCGCCGAAGAGGATGTTGGTAACGGCCGTTAATAACTTCACCCCCAAATACGCATGTGCATATTCATAATGCACATCCCCGCCCAAGACGCGCGAACCGAAAACGGCCGTTGTTCCCGTTTCCTCAACCTTGCGGCAGAATTTTGGATGTTCGGCGGGGTCGTACTCCGCATCCGCATCTTGAATGATGAAATAATCGCCATCCATCGCCCCAATGCCCGTGCGGATGGACATGCCTTTGCCCCTATTTTCCTCATGGAAGATGGCGCGGATTTCGGGATCATCCAGTTGTTGCAACCGTTCGCGTGTGCCGTCGGTGGAACAGTTGTCCACGACGATGATTTCGCGCTCCCAATCACCGCCGAGCCGAACGGCTTGGGTGTTGGCGATCACCTCCTCAATGGTGGCGATTTCGTTGTAACAGCAAATGATGACGGATAGTTTCATACTTACAAAAATAAAGAGTGAATGGCTCTAAACGGCCGTTCACTCTTTAATCGTAAGACCTGACAGGTTTTTCTATGATGCTCGCACAAATAAAAGGCGTTAATGAAACCTGTCAGATCTGTTTATTTGAAAATTAACGGGGGATTATAACAACGGCCGTTTTTATCTCCAAGTTTGGGCGAATGCGGCTCATTTACGCCGTTTCTACGTAACGTCTCAAGAACTTGGGGTAAAGACCTGACAGGTTTCATCAAGACCCCTTATTTTACACGAGTATCTTCGAAAAACCTGTCAGGTCTCCCCAGAATTTTGAGAAGATACGTTTCTACCCCATCCGCCTTACACCGGCCATTCATCATCCTGAGTTGAACCGCCAGCAACACGAATAACCTCAAACAGTGCATCACGATCCAGAATGGTAAAGTAGCGACTTTTAACATCCACCCATCCTGCCCGCCGAAAACGACCCAACGCCTTGTTGATGCTGACCCGCGTCGCCCCCGTCATTTCAGCCAAATCAGTCTGCGTCAAGCTCAGATCAATCAAAATGCCATCAGGGGTTTCATGGCCGTGCAATCGTGCCAATGTCAACAGTTTGCGTGCCAATCGTGCAGGCAGATCGAGGAAAAAGACATCGCTCAACTGCATGTTCATTCGTCGGATATTTTGCGCCATCGTGTGCAGCACATGCAACGTAAATTCTTGATTGTTACTCAGGTAATTGATGAAATCATTGCGATGCAATGTCCATGTTTCAGTGCGCTCAATCGCTTCCACCGTCGCTGAACGAGGAAAATCGTCTAACAAGGCCAGTTCACCAAAAAATGTATCCTTCCCTAAAATAGCGAGTAGTGCATCTTGACCATCGGGACTGCTGTGCATAATTTTCACCTTTCCTTTGGTGATGATGTACAACAACCCGCCCGGATCGCCATAATGAAAGATGATGTCGCCACAGTTGAAGCGTCGCTTAACCAACGCTTTCGACATGGTAGCCAATTCGGTTCGGTTGAGGTTTGCGAAAAAGGGGACGTTTTTTAGTGCGCTTGCTGCTGCTGGGTTCATTGCATTTACCATTTCTTATTCTTATCAGAATCAAGCGGCAAGTGTATCACAGGATACAGTAAACCCCATAAATCTGCTTCCCTAAAAAAGGCGATAGCATACTTCAAAGGTGGAGGCTGATATGGATGAACGC
>CAYSDT010000605.1:0-1889 GCA_964429835.1 uncultured Ardenticatenaceae bacterium
CACGAGTATCTTTGAAAAACCTGTCAGGTCTCCCCGAAATATTGAGAAGATACGGGGAGAGAAACGATTAACAGCTAATGACGCTACTGAAAAAAGTATCGAAACCAAAAAGTTGAAACGCCTTTACCCGAAAATTAAAACTTGATGATGCACTAAGTCGGGCGGGGGTTACTCCCATTCAATTGTGCCAGGCGGTTTAGAGGTGATGTCATACACCACCCGATTTACGCCATCCACTTCGTTGACGATGCGGCGGCTGACTTTTGCCAACAGGTCGTAGGGCAACCGCGCCCAATCGGCCGTCATAAAATCTTCCGTCGTCACGGCGCGTAACGCAATCACCTCTTGATAAGTACGCCCATCACCCATCACCCCCACACTTTTGACGGGCAACAGCACGGCAAATGATTGTTGCGTGCCGTCGCGCAGCATGTCGGCGGCGGCCAATTCGTCCACAAAAATCGCGTCCGCTTGGCGCAAATGTTGCAATCGCTCCCACGTCACCTCGCCCAAGCAGCGGATGGCAAGGCCGGGTCCGGGAAACGGTTGCCGCCAGACGATGCTGTCGGGCAGTCCCAACGCCGTGCCAAGATTGCGAACTTCGTCCTTGAACAGCAGGCGCAACGGCTCGACCAGCGCAAAGTCGATGTCATCGGGCAGGCCGCCGACGTTGTGATGGGTTTTGATGACGTGCGCGTCTTTTTTGTCTTTACCCGCACTTTCAATCACATCGGGGTAGATGGTTCCTTGTGCCAAGAAGTCGATTTTGCCCAACTTGTCCGCTTCCCGCTCAAAAATCCGCACGAATTTTTCACCGATAATGCGCCGTTTTTGTTCAGGGTCGGTGATGCCCGTCAGCGCGTCCATGTACTCCTCAACGGCGTGGATGGCGATGAGGTGCATCCCCTGTTCGCGCTCGAAAGTTTCGACCACCTGCACCGCTTCATCCTGCCGCAACAGCCCGTGATCAACAAAAATGCAAATCAACTGGTCGCCAATCGCCCGATGGATAAGCGCGGCGGCGACGGCCGAATCGACCCCGCCAGAGAGACCGAGAACCACACGGCCGTTTCCAACCTGCGCCCGTATCGCGTCCACCTGCTCGTCGATGAAGTGGGCGGGAGTCCAGTCGGGGGTGCAGCCACAGATATTTTGCACAAAGTTACGAAGTAGCAGCGTGCCTTGCGCGGTGTGAACGACTTCGGGGTGGAATTGGACGGCATAACGGCCGTTTTTCACATCAGCAACCGCCGCAAAAGGCGAATTATCGGTGTGCGCCAACGGGACGAAGCCGTCGGGGAGTTGTTCTACGCGGTCGCCATGACTCATCCAAACACGGCCGTTTTCGGGTTGCCAATCGGCAAAAAGCGGGTTGCCGGCGGCATTTAATTGTAAATCGGCCGGCCCATACTCCCGATGGGTGCTGCTGGCAACACGCCCACCTGCGTTAATCGTCAATAGCTGCATTCCGTAGCAGATGCCCAGCACAGGCACGCCGCTTTCCAACACATAATCGGGCAGCGTCGGTGCGCCATCGTCGTAAACGCTGTTGGGGCCGCCGCTGAGGATGAAGCCGCGCGGGTTCAAGGCCATCACCGTTTCGGGATCGGTCTGCCATGAGAATAGTTCGCAATAAACGGCCGTTTCGCGCACGCGCCGGGCGATAAGTTGGCTGTATTGTGAGCCGTAGTCGAGAATGATTATGGTCTCTTGTGTCATGGGTCTTTCCTGAGCGGGGGAGCGGGGGGCAGGGGAGCAGGGGAGAGGGGGAGCAGGGGAGCAGGGGAGAATATGATCTCCTCATCTCCTCTGCTCCTCATCTCCTCTGCTCCTCATCTCTCCTTATTTTCAATTAAATTCGCGTCAATTATGTATCTTCTCAATATTTC
>CAYSDT010000606.1:0-1888 GCA_964429835.1 uncultured Ardenticatenaceae bacterium
TCCCAAAAATTTTGATGCACAACAACGGCCGTTTCTTCCATCACCGGCCCGACCACCACCGTCTCCTCATCCCCACGCGCAAAAACCTCACGACAGGGAAGCACGAATGAACCCGTCGCCATCGCGCCCAGCGTTTCGGCCGCGCAGCCATAGACCACTTTGCGAATGCCCGCCCAATAGATGCCGCCCGCGCACATCGCGCACGGTTCGGTGCTGGTGTACAGTGTCATTTTTGACAAGGTTTCGGCGGAGAACTGCCGTGCCGCCGCGCTGACCAAATTCATTTCGGCGTGATGGGTTACGTCGTGATCGGTGTTGACTGTATTAACGGCCGTTAATGCCACTTCCCCATCCAAAATCAATAACGCACCAAAGGGATGGTCTCCATTTTCGCGTGCTTGCGCGGCCAAATCAATCGCCTCTTGCATAAATTTTTCTTCAAACATAATTCTCCTTGTTACCATTGTTGGGCTTGGCGACACCAAGCCCCTACCACATCGTTATGTACGGGTTTGGCGTTGCCAAACCCAACCCCACAATGCTTCACTAATTATGCGCCATCCCCGCTGGTTATGCTAAAATCCCGCCGTATTTATCATATAAGATAACCATCATCGTAGGTCAAGTTTGCAAACTTGACCTACATCTACACAGGAGAATTCCACATGAGTACTCAACAACTTGCAACCGCCGCGATTCACGCTGGCGAAATTCACGCCCCCAATGGCGCACATATCGCCCCGATTTACCAAACATCGACGTTCACCTTCCCCGACATGGCGGCGGTGGATGCGTATGTCGCTGGCGAAACGGACGGCCATATTTACAGTCGAGGCAGTCACCCCAACCGCGCCGCCTTAGCCCAAAAACTGGCTGCGCTGGAAGGGTTTCAACTCATCAAAGATGCAGAAGCGGCGGGTGAAACTGGTCCCGTCGTTGGTGCAGAAATTTTCGGCTCTGGCATGGGGGCGGTCAGCGCGGCATTGATGGGATTAGTCCACGCGGGCGACCATTTCATCACGCAAGGGGCGTTGTACGGCTCGGCAAACTACTTCATTAGCGAGATATTCCCCAATTACGGTGTCACCTTTTCGCGGGTGACGATGCTAGACCCCGCCGAATTAGAACTGGAATTGAAAGCGCATCCAAACACAACGGCCGTTTATATGGAAACCCCCGCCAATCCCACGATGGGACTGATTGACATCGCCGCCGTCTGTGAAGTTGCCCACGCGCACGGGGCAAAAGTCATCGTCGATAACACCTTCGCCACACCCATTTTACAACGGCCGTTAGAGCAAGGCGCAGATGTCGTCGTTCACAGCACGACCAAATATATCGGCGGACACGGCACCATTCTCGGCGGCGCAATCGTCACCAATGACATTACCTTGTTGGAAGAAAAGATGGGAACGCTGATTCGGTACACGGGCGCAGTCCCCAGCCCGTTCGATTGCTGGTTGACCAATCTGGGCTTGAAAACATTGCCGTTACGGATGGAACGCCATTGCAGCAACGGGATGGCTGTGGCTGAGTTTTTGGAAGGGCATGAGGGAATAACGGCCGTTTATTATCCCGGTCTCGAAAGTTTCCCCCAACACGAACTCGCCAAACGGCAGATGGACGGTTTCGGGGCGATGATCGCCTTTGAAATGGCCGACGGCTACGATGGAGCCGTCAAGATGTTGGATCAGGTGAAACTTTGCACGTTAGCCGTCAGCTTAGGCAATCTCGACACCCTCATCGAACATCCCGCCTCCATGACCCACGCCAATGTGGAACCAGAACACCGTGCCAAAGTCGGCATCACCGATGGGTTGGTTCGCATTTCAGTTGGATTGGAAGCAGTTGAGGATATTATCGCTGATTTGGAACAGGCGTTGGCGTA
>CAYSDT010000607.1:0-1884 GCA_964429835.1 uncultured Ardenticatenaceae bacterium
TTAGCCCCATTTTCCCACGCCTTGCCCACAACTTCCGCCATCCGACGGTCGCCACGCGCTAAAAAGCCCTCGAAAATCGACTCATGCGGGTCACTCCAGCGCAAGCGCAGCCCTTGCCCGCGCATTTCACGCCGCAACAGGCTGATTTTCTCTTGCAGCAAGTCACTATCGCCCATCGGTTCCCATTGGAACGGCGTGTGCGGCTTGGGAATGAAGGTGCTTACCCCCACATTGACGCTCGCTTTGTTGCCATGCACCCGTCGCCCTGTTTTCAACACTTTCTTTGTCAGCTCAATAATCGCCTGCACATCTTCCAACTCTTCCATCGGATGGCCGATCATGAAGTAGAGCTTAATCGTGCGCCAGCCGCGTTCAAAAATCGCTTGTGCGGTCTCTAATAACTGTTCGTCTGGCACAAATTTATTGATGGTGCGCCGCATTTTTTCGGTCGCCGCTTCGGGGGCAAGCGTAAAGCCGCCGCGCCTGCTTTTGCTCAAATTATCCATCAATTGGGTAGAAACGGATTCAATTCGCAGTGATGGCAACGAGATGTTTAATCCCAGATGGCCGAATCGTTCACCGATTTTTTCGGTCAATTCCAGTACATTCGTATAGTCACTAGAGGAAAGCGATAGGAGCGCAATTTCCTCATACCCAGTCGAGTCTAGGATGTCTTGCATCGCCGTCAACACCTCTTCGACGGGGCGTTCGCGCACGGGGCGCGTCACCATGCCTGCGTGACAGAAGCGGCAACCGCGTGTGCAACCGCGCATAATTTCAATCGGGCCGCGATTGTGTACCGTTTCAATAAAGGGAATGATGAAATCGGTGACGGGCGGGGGCAGGACGGGTGAAATTGCCTTCATCACTTTGGCGGGGGCTTCGGGCATGTTGGACGTAATAGTGGCGATGGTGCCGTCGTCTTCATAGGCTACATCGTAAAAACGAGGGACGTAACAGCCATCAACCTGTGCCAGATAGCGCAATTGGGTCTCCCGATCCATGTCGCGGCTGGCGCGATAGGTGGCGATGACTTCCATAATCGCCGCTTCGCCTTCACCGATGATGAACAGGTCGATATACGGAGCCATCGGTTCGGGATTATAACAGCCGTGTCCGCCAGCGATGACGAGCGGGTAGCTGGCATCACGATCTTCACTGCGAATGGGCATTCCTGCCAAGTCGAGCATATTGAGAGCGTTGGTGAATATCTGCTCGTAGGGCAATGAAATGCCCAAAATATCAAACTCACGGATAGCGTGCTTGCTTTCGAGCGAAAACAGCGGAATGTCGCCCTCGCGCATGAGGGCTTCCATGTCTGTCCACGGGGCGTAGGTGCGCTCGGCCAATAAATTGCGGTGCTTATTGATGAGATCGTACAAAATCATCAACCCCAGATTGGACATGCCAATGTCGTAAATATCAGGGAAGGCGAGGGCGACTTTGAGGTCGATGTCGTCCCAATTTTTGCAAATTTGGTTGTATTCGCCGCCGGTGTAGCGGCCGGGTTTGGCAACGCGGGGCAAAATGCGCTCAATGGCGGCTTCGATCTGTTGTGCGGTTTTCATCATGGGGGAGGGGAATAATGAATAATGAAGTTTTAATAATGAATTGTGAAGTGGGGGTCACGATACTTCACAATTCATTATTAATTATTCGTTATTAACTATTTTTTGAGGGTTTTTATGACAAGGCCAATCAGCGCAAGGATGACGATGCCGATGGCGGCGAGGCCGATGTAGGCGGCGATGGGGATGCTGCTACCACCGTCCTCGCCATCGGTGGGGGGTGTTACGGTTTCCCCATCGTCGGGAACGGCGGTTGCGACTGCTTCGTCAGCGCGAATTTTACTGCCAAATTCGACACCGACGACTTCGCCAGCGG
>CAYSDT010000608.1:0-1877 GCA_964429835.1 uncultured Ardenticatenaceae bacterium
CCAGCGCAAGCCGCGCGGATAATGATTCTGCAAACGGCCGTTTGCCATCTTCCCCCACCCCAACGGATGCCCATCCACAGTCACCAACATCCACCCCTCCCCCTTTACATTCCGTAACGGATTCCCCTTCAAATACGACACAATCGCTGGATCATCAGCCGCATAATTGACTGTGCCGCCCATTTCGTGCGGGCGCAGTGCCAACGCCAGCGCGTGTGATGGCTTAAATCGCCCTTTGCGAATTTCGCCCAGCGGCAAGCCGTGCCGCAACAGATGCAATCGCCCTGTGTCGATGTCGTCGTGGGGGAGTAAGTGGAGATAACGGCCGTTTAACAATCGTAACCTTTCCTCCGCAAACTCCACCTGCAAATACGCCTCAGCGAAAGTTCGCCAACTACCCATCACATCTTTTGAAAGCCGATTACGCTCCTTTTTAGGCCGCGTTGTCGGCTTTTTTTGTACCAGTTCCCCATCCGCCCGCCGCATGATGGCGATAAAATGCCCTTCACCCGCAAATTGATGCGGCCACAGGCGGATGGTGCGGGCTAAATCAGGGTTGCCATCGCCCCATGCAGGATTGCCCGCACTTATCATGTCATTCCCGCGTAGGCGGGAATCCATTTCCCCAGAGAGATGAATTTCTGTCTTTTCCATGAGGGGTTTTACCAACTCAAACTCAGGATAATCAGTCAAAAAACGGCCGATGACCACCTCATCCTCTTCTGGTGAGAAGGTGCATGTGGAGTAAACCAGCCAGCCGCCCGGCCGCACCAGTCGCGCCGCATCATGCAAAATAAGCGATTGGCGACGGGAGCAAGCCAAAACATGATCTTCGCTCCACTCGAACGCGCCTTGCTTGCGAAACATCCCCTCGCCCGAACAAGGCGCGTCGGTCAACACACGGTCAAACACCGCGCCAAAGGTATCGGCAAGATGAGGCGGTGTTGCACTGCTGATAATCGTACTGCGCGTCCCCCATCGTTCCAGATTTTCAGCCAACAGCCGCGCTCGTTTTGTGTTGACATCGTTGGCGACCAGCAAGCCGCTATCGCCCATCAACGCCGCCAGATGGGTTGCCTTGCCACCGGGCGCGGCGGCTAAATCAAGCACCCATTCGTCTGGCTGTGGGTCAAGCGCACGGGCGACGGCCATCGCTGACGGCTCTTGCAGGTAATACAGGCCGGCGGCGTGGTATGGATGGTGGCCGGGTCGTTCAATGTCAGCGGGCAAACGAAAACCAGCGGGGGCGTATGCGCCAACGGGGTCAAGCGCGAACGGTGATTTTTTAATAAAATCGGGGACTGTACTTTTCAAGGTGTTGACCCGCAAACCAACATGCGCCTTGTCGGCGTAGCTGGCAAGAAAGGCGGGGTATTCATCGCCAAGCAAGCGTTGCATTTTAGTTAGAAATTGTGGGTTGAGTTCGGTTGTGTTCATCGTTCACTAATCCCCAAAAAAGCCGCCCATGAAAGTACATGGGCGGCTTTTTTCTTTTTATCTGCGTTTATCTTAAAAATCCGCGTTATCTGCGTTCCATTTTCTATAGAAGGACAATCTGTTTGCGACTGACCTGCCCATCCCACTCCAAATAATCGCGCTCTACTTCATACGAAAATTGATTTGGGATTATGCCATCCTCACCGTGCATCTGAAATTGCTCAAAAGACATGCCATATTTCTGTTCAAACATATCAACTTTTCTCTCAATTCTTTCTACACGAGTCGTTGCTTCTGTCACAACCATACAGTTTCTCCTGATGCCATAAATCTATAAATTCATTGTAACATTTTATGCCCCGTGTTCCAATGGCATAACCATGCTTCTTTGATAAAATCCCTATCTATGAAAACATTAGACCTGCCAAACGGCCGTTTAC
>CAYSDT010000609.1:0-1853 GCA_964429835.1 uncultured Ardenticatenaceae bacterium
GGGGCGATGGGGCGGATGGCGGGATGGGTCAGCCGCGTTTCGTCGTCTGCGGCGGCGATGATGACGGTGTTGATGGGAACGGCCGTTGAATCCGAACCGACATAGCGCAAATCCAGATCATCGCGCCGCAAAGCCAACGCCATCGTCGCGGGGTCTAGCGTGGCTGGCGACCAGCCACCGATGGTGACAGGGGTGGAATCGGGGGAGTTATTGAGATAAACGGCCGTTTCTGTCAACGCCTCCTGCCACACAAAAGTGACCTCATCATTGTGCGGCCAGACATCAAAAGTCAAATAAATCGTGCGTCCTATATTCCAAATGACAAGGGCTGTCAAGAGTAGTTTTACACCAATTTCCACATTTCTTGGGGATAACTTGGGGATAACTGTGGATAAACCCCCGAAACTGTGCATAACTATCACTGGAAAGAGCAAAAAAACGGGCAACAGGTTGATCATGCGGATGCTGCTGGGGGCATCGACGGTGACAAGGCTGGGGGAAACGGCCGTTACCAACCAGAGCAATAAGAATGCAAAACGGCCGTTTTTCCATCGCCATAACGCCATCGCCACCCCTGCGTAAAAAAACAGCCCTAAAACGGGGTCAAGTAGCGATGCGGTGGGAACGCCTTGCCGCCAAAGCGGGTCGCCGATGAAGCCAAAACTGGCGGCGATTTTCACCCCGTTTTCAGCGATGGGGCGTAAATTGCCCGCCAATAACGCCCGTAACGGCGCGTCAATCTCACTGATGCGAAATTCAGAAGCGGGGTTTTGCCACAAATACAAAAACAGCGGCGCGGCGATGGCGATCAGCGCAACCCAAAATAAAAACACCCCGCGCCATCGCTTTTTTAGGTCTGCCCAATGGAAAATAGCAAGATAAACGGTAAACGCGCCATAAAACAGCGGCACGGCACGGGAGGCCATATAACTGTGCAAACTCAACCCCGCAAACAGCCCCGCCAAAAGAAAATAGGACACTGATTTCACAGATGAACGCTGATTCTTTTCTTTTAATCTGTGTTCATCTGTGTTTATCTGTGTCCTATTATTCCCCCATGCCCGCCACCAGAAATAAGCAGACAGACCAGACAGTAACGGCAACAACATCGCCCGTAAGCCGAGCCGACTATAGAAAACAGGCCAAAACAAAACGGCCGTTAATGCCATCGCCCAAAACCCAATTTGCCAACCAAACAACCGTCGCCCCAACGCAAAGGTGACGGCGACGAGCAAAATGCCAGCGAACGCGGTGGGCAAGCGCAGGGCTAGGGCGTGGTCGCCAATGAGGGAAATAACGGCCGTTTGTACATAATGAAACCCCGCCTCATGTCCATACGCTTCCGTAAAATAAATCGCATGATCCCCGCCCAAAATCGAACGGTCGATCAGCCAATTTGCCACCTCGTCATGCTCCAATCCGGGCGGCGAAGCGCTGCTCACGCCCACAATCCGCAGCGCAGCAGCGATGAGAAGCATGAGGACGAGAAGGGAGCGGTGGGTTGAGGACATGGAGATTAGGAGATTGGGAGATTGGGAGATTGGGAGACATGGCGTAATCTCCACTCTCTTACTCTACTCTCTCCCCTCCATCATAAATGGTTTTGGTTTCAAGTCGGCACGCAAATAAAGCGGGTGGGACGGATGGCCTGATTTATTAACTTTGAGAGCGACGAGTTCGGGGAACATGGCGGCGACGGCGCGGCCACGCTCCATAAATGCACCATGATTGCCCCACGCGGCCACGATGAGCGCGGATTCATCCCCCAAGCGGCGCAACCATGCGTCGTTTTCGGGGCCGATGGGGTCGGGGAACGCTTTCATCACGGTGGGGTCGGTGGCGCGGTAAGCGAA
>CAYSDT010000610.1:0-1831 GCA_964429835.1 uncultured Ardenticatenaceae bacterium
GCCGTACCAAATGTTTGCGGCGGGATGGGTGGGGTTGACGGCGGGATGGATGGGGGGGCGGGGGAGCAGGGGAGCAGGGGAGCGGGGGAGCAGAGGAGCGATTGTTTTGCTTGCGGCGTTTGGATTTGGGTGGGGGTTGTTGTATGGGGCGATTATGAATTTGTATTTTTGGCCGTTTGTCACGGGGTTTCAGCCCGCCGACAGCGTGGGTGATGGCATTCGTCGCTATGCCACCTATTACGCCATCACCTCCCTGTGGTGGGATATGGGGCGGGCGATTGGCAACGCGGCACTGATTTTGCTCATCGGCGGTGCGGCCGTGCGGGTGTTGGAACGGTTTAACGGCCGTTTTCATTTTGAAGTAACAAGTAGCAAGTTGCAAGTTGCAAGTACACATGTGGAGGATCATGAGTAACACCGACAACTTGCCACTTGCCCGCTTGCCACTTGCAACTTCTTTCGATGTGCGGGCGTGGCTCGTCTGGGTGTTGGCCGCCGCCATCATGGCGATGACGTTACACAACCCCCTGTACAGCATCTTG
Organism: uncultured Ardenticatenaceae bacterium; assembly: GCA_964429835.1. Lineage (GTDB taxonomy): Bacteria > Chloroflexota > Anaerolineae > Promineifilales > Promineifilaceae > S016-13. The sequence goes on from CAYSDT010000610.1 coordinate 543, forward strand.
CTCATCGCCATTTTTCGGCTGGTGCAACAAGCGTGCGCCCTGCCAGACAACGGCTTCACCGTGCCATTTTGGAGATTAACGGCCGTTATTCTCCTTTTTTCCACCCTTTTCAACCTGTTTTCCGTCCACATCGGCACGACGGTGCTGTTTACCTTGCCCGCAGGATGGCCGCTCATCGGCGGCGACATCACGCTGGAGGCGGCGGCGTTTGGCTTCAGCAACGGCCTGTTATTGCTGGCACTGCTGGCCGCCTTTTTAACCTTCAACACGGCCGTTTCCCTCAGCGATCTCGCCCGCCTGACCCCCCGCGCCCTGCACGACATGGGCATGGTCGTCCTCATCGCCATCACTTATTTGCCCGAAACACACCGCCATTTGCAACGCATCCGCGAAGCACAAGCGGCACGCGGCCACAAACTGCACGGCCTGCGCGATTGGCAGCCGCTGCTCATCCCCCTGCTCGTCGGCGGCATGGAACGGGCGATGAATTTAGCCGAAGCGATGGCCGCTCGCGGCTACGGCGCAACCGCCGACCGCAAACTCTCCCTGCGTTATCAGATGGGGCTGATCATCGGCTTGCTGCTCGGCTTTTCAGGCTGGGGGCTGACGTTCACCAACTGGCGCATGTGGGGATGGGTGCTGCTGGCAATCGGGGCGGCGTTGTTCGCCCTGATGTTGCGGCGGCTGGGCAGACAATCGCCGCACACCCGCCATCGCCCCCGCCGTTGGACAGGCTGGGATTGGGGGCTGGTCATCGTTTCCATCATCCCCATCGCCCTCCTTTTCATGGGCGATGGAACCACGCTGGCATGGTCGCCCTACCCATCCATCACCCCCCCGCCGTTTGATGTGGTTGTAGGCGGGGTTTTATTATTGTTTGCGTTTCCCATATTTAAGCCAAGAAAGCGAAAAGAAATTGTCAATTGTTAATTGTCAATTGGCAATTGTCAACGGGGTCTGCATTGTGGACGAATGCTCGTTGACAATTGATCATTGACCATTGACCATTGATCATTAGAAATGATCAAAATCAACGCCCTAACCTATACCTACCCCACCAGCCATCGCCCTGCCTTGATGGAAGTGGCTATGCGAATTAGCGCGGGTGAATTCGTCCTCATTGCTGGCGAATCGGGGTCGGGCAAAAGCACACTGTTGCGCTGTTTGAACGGACTTGTTCCCCATTTCAGCGGCGGCACGATTAGCGGCTCTGTCCGCGTCAACGGCCTCGATCCGATGGTTGCTGGGGTGACGACGTTGAGCCGCCACGTCGGTTTCGTGCTGCAAAC
>CAYSDT010000611.1:0-1828 GCA_964429835.1 uncultured Ardenticatenaceae bacterium
GAATCTGCGTTAATCTGCGTAATTTGCGGATCATGTTTATGAAAAAGTACGGACTACTCTTAATTTCAACGGCCGTTTTCCTTCTCATTCTCGCAATGGGAGTGAAAGGATGGCGCATTTATCAGGCGACCAATCGCTTATTGGCGTTGCAAACAGATGTGGAAGCGTTGATGGATGGCGGCTTAACGGCCGTTGATCCCGATGCCGCCGAACAGCTTATACTCGACAGCCGCCGCGACATTCTGATTATCCAAAAGGAAGCCGCGCCCCTGCTTGCCATCGCCCCCGCGTTGGGCTGGCTGCCAAAAGTCGGCGGGCTGGCCGTTGCCGCGCCTGCGTTGTTGGAAATGGCTGACGCAGGGACAGAAACGGCCGCTTATGCCATCCGCGCCCTCAAACCCGCCCTCGTTTTACTGCAAACAGACGAAGGGGCGATGGATGCGTTGTTGCCCGACCTCATGCGCGTCATCAGCGACAACCAAGCCGACATCGCCCAAGCGGACGTTGCTTACAAGCGCGTACTAACCGCCCGCGAAGCTGTCGGCGACGCTGCCGCGCTGCCATATCAGCTGCAAACCATCTTTGCAAAAACCGACCCGCTGCTGCCCGTCGCCGCCGAAGGGTTCGGCTTGCTGCAATCTGCCCCAGCATTGGCGGGGATGGATGGTACACGCCGCTACCTCATCATCGCCCAAAATGAGGATGAATTGCGGCCTACGGGCGGATTTATTTCTGGTGCAGGGGTGTTGACGATGGAAAACGGCCGTTTAGCCGACTTGCAATTTGCTGACGCATACGGCGTGGATGATTGGCGAAACAAACCATACGATCACCCCCCCGCCCCACTGGAACAGTTCATGGGTTCCGAGCTATTTTTGTTCCGTGACGGCAATTTTTGGCCTGATTTCCCCACCTCAGCCGAAAAGTTAATCGCCTTGTACAGTTACGGGCAGGATGTGCCGCCGATGGATGGCGTGATCGCCGTCGATCAGCAGTTTCTACTGCTTTTAATCGAAGCATTAGGCGATGTGCCGTTGCCAGAGTCTGAAGAAAGCCTTAACGCCGGCAACATGAAAACAATGTTGGAAGAAGCATTAACTACTGGTAAAAGCGACCAATGGGGCGAAGAATTTGCTCAGTCACGCAAGGGGTTTTTAGGCTATTTTGCCGCCGCTGTGCAAGAAAAACTGTTCCATGATTTTGGCTCAATCGATCCAGTTGCGTTGGCGTTAAATATGAAAACGGCCGCTGATGAGAAACATCTGCAAATTTACATGCGCGATCCTGCGGCGGCAACGCTGTTGGCGGGGTTGGGATGGGACGGCCGTTTATCGCCACCCAACCAAGACGCGCTCATGGTTGTGGAAACGAATGTCAATTACAACAAAACCAATCTGTTGATTGAACGGCAAACAGCGTATGCTGTCGATTTGCGTGATGTTGATGAAATAACGGCCGTTTTAACCGTCACTTACACACACACGGGCGATGGGTCAACGGCCGTTTGCAAACAAGCGGAAAGCATGGGCAAGTACGACCAGAAAAACTACCTCGCCCTCGCCGATGATTGTTATTTGACCTATTTGCGCGTGTACGCCCCCGCTGGTGCCGAATTAACCGATTCCAGTCGCCACACCGTATCTGATGAGATGCTGCTCAGTCAGGAAAAATGGAGCAGCAAAGCGGACTCTTTCAACGAACAAGAAGGGTTCAATACTTTTTCTAATTTACTGGTTGTGCCGCGCGGGGGAGAAGTGGAAAGTTGGTTTGCGTATGATTTACCAACGGCCGTTGTCACCAAAGAAGATGGCGTTCACAACTACCAACT
>CAYSDT010000612.1:0-1827 GCA_964429835.1 uncultured Ardenticatenaceae bacterium
TGTTGACAAGCGTCAATTAACTACAAAGATAGGTACATTGCCGAAAAAGCGTATTCAGGAAATCGTAGAGGGTATTCATCTGTTAATTGATCCTCGCGAATTGGATTGATTTTCTGACGCTCGAATTAGTGGAAAACGGCCGTTTTAGACGGCTGTTTTTGCTTTTTACTATAAATTAGACTTAGGTAGAGCTAGGATATTATGCGCTCATTTCCTTGTGCGAAAGGACTGATTGGCAAAAATAGATGGTGTATACGCTTCCCTAACGCGCAGTTCTTATTTATGCCCAACTGTGATTGAATCTCGTTTATCGTTGGTTGCCAGTCTTCCTTATTTTGTGGGCATTCCCGCCTTTGCATATTTTCACCGTAGAAATATACGAATAATAAGCGGGTGGGGATGGTTGGTGTGCATTTATTCATCAAGAAATAAAGCATGGAAAGCCTGTTGCTGTATTGATAATAGGGTGAAAGCCAATTATCGATTGGTCGCGTTTGGTTTTCAAATGCAAAGCTCGTTTCCTCGAAAGCTTTTCTAATTTTTGCGATACTTTTCGGACTGGTTGCGCCACAACTGCTTTGCACTTCTCCGATATGAGCTTTTGCTTCTATCAGTAGCCACTCTTTTTGCCCATTGATGGTAACTTGAGCAATTCCATCCCAATTTTGAGTGCGACCTGTTTGCGGCCAGAAGTTTTTCCAACTGGTTTTAACGACATCGTTGTCGATGAACTCAATGCCAACAAATTCACGATCATCTAAAAGGGGTCTGTTCGTTGATGTATACGGGAAGTCTAGCCAATGGATTTTATCCCCATTTACTTCCGTAAGAACTTGTTCCGATAAATCTGAGCGATGATACCCAAGGTATCGCAAGAAATGCCATTCACTGCCGTATCCATATCCTATTTTTCCCATTATATTTTTCGCCCGTTGTGTAATTACGTTGTTTATTTGATTTTTAGTGGTTCAACGGGGGCGAAGGTGTCAGCCGTTGTCCCTGTTTTATTCATCAACCGTTCCCAACTGGTACGATCATAAAGGCCGACGATGGTTTCATATTCACCAACGGCCGTTTCCCCCCCAACCTTTATCTCATGAATTTGCATAATCACATCCCCCGCTTGCCACGCCCATGAAGGCGCGTCGAGACGGTCATCCTGTCCCAGAATGCCGCCTGATTCGGTGAATACTTGGGTGAATATGACGACATCCGTCGTGTTGAGCGGCGTGGATTTTGGCCCGACGCGCTCAGGGTCAAGTACGCGCCAGATGGTCATCAGGCTGGCGGTGTCGCCCGCCGCTGTTGTTGGTTGCAGCCATTCGGCTGCCAACAGGGCGATGCCATCGTTGAAATTGGCGATGGGTTGCCCATCAAATTCGCCTAGATTTAAGTCGTAGACTGTAAAGGATGGGTTCAAGTCGTCTGGATGTGTGGTTTGGTGATCAACGGCCGTTAACCATCCCGTAAAAGCAACATGCGGCGGCGTAGACGCAGGAATAATCGCACGGTTTTCCACACCATCCACCGCAATCAACGCCCGCCGCGCATCCATCCAGCGCACGTCATCTGCCATCTCAGGCGACAGCACAAGGGCGATGGACGGGTCGTGGGCGACGTTGGGTTGGGTAGATGAAATAGAAATTGAGCCTTCATCATCACCTAAATAGGCCATCATTTCTGCCAAATTTTGCTGATACGCATCGCGCACGGCGGGCGATTGTCCCCATTCGACGAAATAATCACGCGCCGTCGCCCCGCCAGCGATGAGCAGCCAGAGCAAGCCAGCGATGGGCATTGTTTTTTTTGTGGCGGGGATTTTATTAC
>CAYSDT010000613.1:0-1813 GCA_964429835.1 uncultured Ardenticatenaceae bacterium
ATTCTTAGTCCGCGAAGGCGGACTTTGTAAATGTAGCCCGCGATTTTAATCGCTGAGTTTTAGAACGTGATTGCCCTAACCCCGCCCCATCATGTGAACAGTTGCCCATCATTTGGTACACTACTGCGTATTGTTCGCCACCATAACGGCAGACACCATTAAACCCAAGAGAAAAGAACATATGCGCGTCAAAATTATCCTTAACCCGGCATCCGATCAAGGGCGTGCCATCCACGAACAAGAAAAAATCGAACGATTAGCCATCGCCCACAGCGAAGCGGATGTGGTGCTGACCGAACGGCGCGGCCACGCCACCGAATTGGCACGCGAAGCGGTGCTGGCTGGCTACGATTTAGTCGTCGCCGCTGGCGGTGATGGCACGGTACACGAAGTCGTCAACGGCCTCATGCACGACGGCAAAGCGGGCGCGATGTTGGGCGTGATCCCCATCGGATCGGGCAATGATTTTGCCTTTCCGCTGAACATTCCGCTCAACGTGACGGCCGCTGTTGAGCATCTGTTCACTGGCACGCCGCACACGATTGACGTGGCGCGAATTGAAGATGAAAACGGCCGTTTTGCCTATTTCGACAACAATTTTGGGGTAGGGATGGATGCCGTCGTCGTCATCAAAAAAGAGGATATGGTCAACGTGCGCGGTTTCAGACTCTACGCTTGGTCAGCCCTTCACAGCTTGATTTTTTACCGCGACCGCCCCAATGTCATCATCCAATTTGACGATGAAATCGTACAGCATCCGCTCACGCTGATGGCTGTTGGCACCGGGCCACGCGGTGGCGGCGGCTTTTTTCTCACCCCAGATGCCAAACAGGATGACGGCTGCATCGACAGTGCCACGTTGCTGCCCAGCAGTCGGTTGACATTAGTCAGCCTGCTGGCAAAAGCGACCAAAGGCAATCACGTCCATGCCAAACAAGTGACTATGCGTAAAAGCAAACGCATCATTCTACAATCTGACCGCCCGCTCCCCATCCACATCGACGGCGAGATATTCGCCCTCCCCGATGACAACATCCGCCGCGTCACGCTGACCGTGCTGCCCGCCGCCCTAAAAGTCATTGCCTGATTAATAATGAATAATGAAGTTTTAATAATGAATTGTGAAGTGCGTACTGCATTCACAATTCATTATTCTCAATTCATTATTCATTATTCATGGAGTTCTTATGCGTTCCCTTTACCACTCACTACTTGATCATGAATTGATTGTCCTGCGCGTCTTGGGCGAATGGTGGGAGATCGATTTGACGGGCGCGGACAAGCGGGCGTGTGTTGATGCGCTGGCGCAGCGGTTCGGCGAATTGGATATTGAACAGGAGATGATCTATCTGCCACAAGAAGAGGCGGAGGCGATGCGGGCGTTGATGGGGGAAAACGGCCGTTTGCCAGTCGCTATTTTCAGTCGCACTTATGGTGAATTGCGGATGATGGGGCCAGGCCGATTGGAACGTGAAGAGCCGTGGCTTGACCCCGCCAGCGTGACAGAGGCGTTGTGGTATCGCGGCTTTCTCTATCGTGCATTTGATGAAACAGACGAGGGATTGGTCGAATTTTACTATCTGCCTTCGGAGTTGATGGACGGGTTGGCTGCCCCCATCGCCCCCGCGCAAGCAACAATGGTGCAAGAGGCGATGGAGCCATATGACCCCATCGCCCCCCCTTCGGCAGGCCACCCTTCGACAAGCTCAGGGTTCGTAACCGAACCCGAACAATTTGAAACGGCCGTTACCGATATTGTTGAAGATTTGACCGCCATTCTGTCGCAAGCGCAGTTGACGGGGCTGCATGGCGA
>CAYSDT010000614.1:0-1813 GCA_964429835.1 uncultured Ardenticatenaceae bacterium
TCCAACTCTTCGGGAGTGAAGTTAAAGCCATCAGAACGGCCGCCCGTCAACCCCTTCGTCAATTTCTTGGGCAACGTGTCATCAATGCGGGTCAACCCTTCGCGGGCATTAAAAGCACGTTGCATATTCACACTGCGTTCGCCAGCCATGACAAACTCTTCAATCGTCATATCCCAGCCAGTGGTTGCGTTAATCACATCCACCAATTGCGCCGTGCTATATAAATGCCATGATGGACCAAACACGAATTGGCAAACGCTGACCGAATTCAACGCGCTGTACAGTTGCTCCGTCACCGTCGCAAAACGTACTTTTTCATCCGTCAAACTATAGCGATCTTGTTTCTCGGTGAAGCCAATTTCGGCTAAGCGCACGCTGTTTGATTTGAAACCACCCTCAATCGTGCCATCATGCTCTGATGCTTGATGGTCTGCACCATACGGATTCACAGAATAAATGAGGCCGAGCAACCGCTTGACCTGTGGCATATGGGCGGGATATTCCATTTTGCGCCCTGTCACCACCAAATCTTCACTGCCACGCCCAATTTTTTCAGCGGCACGGACAGAACCTTCGGCCAACACGTCGCCAAACCCTTCGCGGCGACCGATCATGCCCACCAGCTTAACCATTGCCTCCGCATTGCCCCAATTAAGGGCGATGCCACCCGTGTCGGCAAGGGTAAGCATCTCTTCCTCAAAGGCGTTGAACGCCCAAGCCAACGTCGCCCCGCAAGAAATCGTGTCGATGCCGTACTGGTTGCACAATTGGTTTGCGTGGGCGATGGCGTTCAGATCGGACACACCGCAGTAAGCACCAAAGGTTGCCAATGTTTCATATTCGGGGCCGCCATAATGGGGATCGGCGGGGAAGGGGCCTTCCGTCACCTGCACAACGCGCTTGCAACGAACGGTGCAGGCGTAGCAAGTGTCATTGCTTGTCAGGATTGTGTCGTGCATCGTCTCGCCGCTAATCGCTTCCGCGCCGTCAAACACGCCCGCGCTCCAGTTATGGGTTGGCAGCCCGCCTGATTTTTGCTGTCCCATCAACACTTCGGGCGTGCCATATTTACCCATGCTAGCCACGCCAGTATCGGCAATGTTAGCCGGCCCCCACTTGGCAAGTTTCTTAAATGCGTCTTTGTCGGCGATGGCGGGGCGGTTTTTGCCGCGCACAGCGATGGCTTTGAGGTTCTTCGACCCCATCACTGCACCCATACCAGTACGGCCGTTTGCACGGTTGCTCATGCTGATCATAGCCGCATATTTGACCATTTTTTCGCCAGCAGGCCCAATTTGTAACACTTCAATTTTCTTGTCATCAAATTCATCTTGGATAGCCGTTTCCACATCGCCTGTGAGTTCGCCCCACAGGTGGGAAGCGTCGCGCAATTCAGCTTCGCCATCTTTAATCCACAGATAAACGGGCTTTTCCGACTTGCCATGAATGACAATGCCGTCGAAACCAGCAAATTTCAGTTCGGCCGGCCAGAAGCCGCCGCCCTGTGAATCACCAATCGCGTCAGTCAACGGCGATTTGGCGGAGGCGGCCACGCGGCTTTGCCCTGAGATAGCTGTTCCTGTAAGAACGCCAACCATCAGTGCTAATGTGTTTTCTGGCCCCAATGGGTCAGCATTGGCGGGGGTGTGTTTGAGGACGTACTGGGTCGCCATCGCGCTGCCACCGAGATAGGCGCGGTAGAATTCGGGTAACGGCCGTTCTACTTCCAACTCTCCTTTTGTTAAATCAACATGCAAAATTTTTCCATGAAATCCGTAAGACATTTTAATCTCCTTTTTTGTGGGGTGGGTTA
>CAYSDT010000615.1:0-1813 GCA_964429835.1 uncultured Ardenticatenaceae bacterium
AAACGGTTATGGATATTGATTAATCATCAGTGCAAACATCCAGAGGACAAATTATTAGCCGAACTCTCTTGGGTGATGGGGTTGCCGCCGCGTAAAATTGCAAAACGGTTTCCAGATAAATTTAAGAATACGAAGGCGGTAAGTGAACAAAAACGAAATTTGTGGCAACGATTGCAAAGAAACTCAGATATCAGGGCATTATATGAAGAAACAGTCGAAAAATGAGATGAACTCCGTTTATATAGAGTACAGGAGCAAATAAATGAAACCTAAATCTCAACCTAATGTAACTATGTCTACCACAACGATACCTGAACAGTTTTTGGATAATATACTTTACCGTCACACCTGCCCCGATGCTGATATTTTGTTAAATTACGCTTGGAATTTTCTTGACATGGAACAAAAAGAATCGGTTGCAACGCACTTGCATTATTGTCCCCATTGCAAAAAGGAAACTGCACAATTACAGCCTTCTCCCCACCCCGCATCTAAACCTACAGCCGTGCGTACACGGTCGTATTTGGCGCGATTGCTTCCTTCTTTTGCCCTTGTTCGTGGTGAAACACGCGGCATAAATTCTATGACGCATGTGTACGAAGTTGAAGAAATTGGATGGGATGTGACGTTAAGCTGGTCGGCGGCCGCTGGTGGAACTTTTATTATACAGGGGCAGTTATTTGGCCCTGACGCAAATGAGATGAAGATTGTGACGACAACATTAACGCCAATGTTGCCGACAACGGCCGTTATTCAACCCCAAACTCCCGATAAAGATGGCATTTTTACATTTACAACCGTGCCGCCGAATCAATATCAGATACAATTGCAGGCATCTGTTGGTCAAATTATTATTGCTGATATTGAAGTAATGTAACTACGCAAGCATGAGGACAAAATTGGTTGAGTAGTGACGAAGTAACCTAAATGCCGCCTTCACCGAACACCCTCTCCGAATTACTGGATGAACAAGACTCCGCAAAACGCCAACACCTTCTAAACACCCACCTCCCCACAATTGACACCTTGTTTGATTGGAAACAAATGGCAGAAAAACATGCCATTCGTGGAGAAAAAGAAAATGCGTTACGCATTGTCCGCCTAATCTCCCAATCAGGCAGTTCGCCTATGGTACGCGCCTTAGCCCGTTGGACAGATGGCAATATCCATTACATTTTAGGTGATGATAAGGAGGCGTGGCGTGCATATCAACAGGCGCAACCGCTTTTACAACAGCAGGGAGAGATGCTCAATTTAGCACGGATGGGCGTTGGTGTCATCGCTTGTCTTGTTGGATTGGGGCAATATCAGGAAGCGATTGTTCAAGCGGAAGCAACCCATGCTGTTCTATCATTGCCAGAACATGAAGCTGAGTGGCAACGGTTGGCTGGAACGGTGAACAATTGGGGCATTGCTTATAATCATTTGGGGCGTTACGAAGAAGCGATTGAGAAGTTTGAGTATAAAATTGAGTTATGGCGAACAGAATCTGACGAAAAGCAAACGGCAGTTGAAATTGCCCGCACTCAAATCAACATCGGCGTAGCTAAAATGCGATTAAATCTGCTTGCCGAAGCAGAAATATCGTTTCAGCAAGGACGTACACTGTTGGCGCAGCAAGATGCCCGCCCTGCTGATATGGCTCGCGCCGATGAGCACCTGGCTGGCATTGCCGTACGGCGTGGTGATGCTGAGAATGTGGTTACGGCGGCGTTCGCCCGCGCTCGTCAAAGCCGCACGGCCGTCGCCGATGCCGCCTTCGATTTAATTTTTCTTGATTTAATAGAAGCTGACTGGAAAATAAAAAGTGACC
>CAYSDT010000616.1:0-1812 GCA_964429835.1 uncultured Ardenticatenaceae bacterium
ATGGAAAACTCTGTCGTCAAGTCCAACAAACGCCCTAACGCCCGTAAATAATCTTTTTCAGCAATCCCCCAAACGGCAAGGTCAATGTCGGAATGTTCATGGAATCGTGATTTTTTGATTAACGAGCCAAAAGCAGCCACTTTTTGCGTCCCAAACTCTCTTTTAAGAAGGGTTGCACCTTGTCGGGCGATTGCCCACGCCTGCTCAAATTGTTCATCCAATTTAGATTGACGGGCGAATTCGCGGCGGCGTGCGCCTTCTTTATATTCAGCTAATGCGTTGGGAGAAAGGTCTAAGGCCACTGTTTTCGCTCCTAATGATGGGCGACGGCGCGGAGGATGAAGCTGGTGCAATCGCGAACGGCCGTTCCCGCTTCAGCTTGTGCATCTGGTTGTTTTAGCAGGTTGAGGACAACCTCATCAATGCCGCCAGCTAGAATTTCGGCCGCCAAACGGCCGTTTTGTGGAGGCACAAACCCCGCCCGGATCGCATCGTCGATGGGACGTTGCCAGATAGCCGTCAACTGCTCGCGGAACTTGTCCCGCTCGGCGGCCAACGATGGAATCGCGCCCACGCCGCCGACGAGCAACAGTTGAATGACGGCTGGCTCGAACAGGGCGATGTTGATGTACGCCTGCACGCCCGCCTGCATCTGCTTGGGGAAGGTGGCGCGGCCTGTGACCGCTTGGCGTAATGATTGCAACAAAAAATCGGCCGTCTCTTCATATAAATGCAGGAACAGCGTCTCCTTGTCGGGGAAATAAAAATAGAACGTGCCGATGGCGACGTTAGCTTCGCCTACGATGTCGCGGATGGTGGCGGCGTGGTATCCCTTTTCGGCGAATACACGAACGGCCGTTTGCATCATCGCTGTGCGCTTGGCATCCTTCTTTTGGCGTGTTTTTTCTGTACTTTTATAAGGCATAGTGGGGAAACGATAGCGGATCAATTGTCAATTGTCAATTGTTAATTGTCAATTGTAAATGGGGGTATAATTCCCGTTGGTCTAATTGATCAGAATTATATAAAACAAGGCTCTTTGCGCTGTTGTGGGATGATGGGCTGCATTGGGCTTGGCAACGCCAAGCCCCTACAGTACGGGTTTGGTGTTGCCAAACCCATATCCCATAATTCCGCAAAGTACCGAACATATGGAGAACCAATGACACCCACATTACGCTTTTTACGATATACCCTTCTGATTTTACTGCTGGCTTTAGTCGCCTGCGGTGGTGGCGAAGAGCCTGTCACCTCGACACCTATCCCCGCCACCAGAACGCCGCGCCCAACGCGCACACCAAAACCGACCGCTCACGTCGTGCCGCAAGCCCCCGCGACGCTGACCCCCATCCCCACCTTTGCCGCCCCCGACGTAACCCCGCCGCCGACGGAAACCCCCGCGCCCGCGCCCACCTCGTCCATCATCACTATTGAGGGCATTGAGCAGCCGCCTTACGCCGAAAGTGCGTGTAGCGACCGTTTTCCCTGCAACGATGATGTGGCCGCATGGGAGGCGCGTATTCGTGTGCCAGACGGCTTCACGGGTGAATACTTTGCGTGGATGGAGAATCCTGATGATAAGGAACGGCCGTTTCAACCCACCACCATGACTTTCGGCCCCGACGGGCTGCTCTACGTTGCCGTGCGTGAAGGCGCAATCTACACCATCAATGCCGAAGGCGAAATCGCCCTGTTTGCCGATGGTTTTACTGTGCCGACAGGGATCGCTTTCCAGCCCGGCACTAATCGCCTTTATATCGCCAGTCGCGTTAAAGACACCAACGTGGATGGCGAATCGCAAGTGGCGTACAT
>CAYSDT010000617.1:0-1808 GCA_964429835.1 uncultured Ardenticatenaceae bacterium
GCCGTCGAGGCCAGGTTTGCCGACTAAAATGCGTGGTTTTCGATTTTCCATGATGTGTATTTATCCATTTTCACTAAGCTGATATAACGATGAGAATTATTATGGGAGTATCTCAAATGCGGGGCAGTGATTCGGGCGAAATAGCCGAAAATCACGCTGGTCTACTGTCAATATATGAACAATATCCATGCGTTCTGCAATCGCAAATAGCACTGCATCTACAAAATCAATACGAGCTTCTCTATACTGACGCATAATTGCTGCTGCTCGTTGATAATCGCTACTTTGTGGCTCTATCAGAATGAAATTTGATTCAGCAAGGCTCTCCACAAAATCAGCGACTGCATCAACCCCTAAATCGCGTAACAACAGGTAGGCAACCTCGGTAGTAACAGGCGTAGGCAAATAGATTGAACCGTATACCGTTTGGGCCGCTGCCAAGACACGCTTGTGCAGATTTTCTTTGCGATTTAGCAGTGCATATAAAAACCCCGTATCAAGTAAATAGCTCATGCAAAAGCCCCAAACCCATCAACCACATTCACTTCGGCCTCTAAAATTTCTTCTACCCGCTCAGCCGTATCACCAGGACCACCTGCGAACATGCCAGCAAAAGCCAACAATGGGTTTCCTTGATTTTCTGTCGTTTCGGAGGCTGGCATAACTGTCCCCAATAACCAATGAGCTAATTTCAAGCGTTCTGGTACAGGTAAATCGAGTAAATCATGTTGTAACAGTTCTGTATCTATCGCCATCTCATCACCTTTTCAATAAAAACGATCACTTTAATTTTGTATGTTTCCGCCAGAATTATACCTGTGGTGTGTTGGTTTTACGAAAAACGGCCGTTTTGCCTAATGGTTAAAGTACAAGATTGTAGTGGCTTGGGTTGATCTAAGCGGACAGAATATGGGGATGATGGTAGTTCGGATCGATTCGAGCGAGTGAATCGTGGAAAGTATAACGGTTCTGATCAATAATACGATGCCCTACTCTGAGGACGTGATTTCCACCTGCGTCAGCACCGCATATTCATCATCGCCGCCATTGAGCAGCACACTGCCCTGATCAGTGTTGAAGCCCATAATAATGTTGTACTGTCCGGACGGGGCATCGGCGGGGATGGGAATGGCTCGACGTTCAATGAGGCAGTCACCATCTTGCCATGTTTCGGCGACCATGCCGCCGTAACGGATGGGGCCGTCGAAACCGTTGATAACCGCTTCTGTGCCGACAAGATGGACGAAAAGGTTGTGGTGGGCGGGCAGGTTTTCACGACGACAAATTTCGATTTGTACGCCAACGACATTATCGCTGCCGCTAAGGGCGAAGGTTTGCTGATTAACGGCCGTTAATCCCACATCAAACACGTCACTAAAATGCAGATCGGCAGGCTGCCAATCCCATCCATTCAGCGGCAAGTTGGCATAGCGCGTTAGCTCATAACCGCCGACCCAATCGCTGTTGGCGCGGAACAGTTTTTCATTCAACCACCATTCCAACTCCTGCCCCGACGCTTCTGGCCGTTTATGCACCCGATCTATCATCAAGGAGAGCCATCGCCCCGTTGTCGCTGCTAAAATCGGCTCAAAATCACTTGTTTGGTCAGGTGAAAGCCAATGATGGATAAATTTATCTTTGAAATTGGCTTGGTAAAAATAGATGTGGAATTCATTGGAAAGGGTGACGACGGTGTACGGTTCGGGGCGTGGTTGGGACAGCCATGCAGAAATTTCCTGCCCTTCAACGGCCGTTAATCCATCATATCCCGTCACCGCCGCGCCACCGAACGTGAACAACATGCCCAT
>CAYSDT010000618.1:0-1805 GCA_964429835.1 uncultured Ardenticatenaceae bacterium
CCCGAGGGCGATTTGGCCATCTTCCTCGCCAATGCGTCCAGGCAGGATATCCCATTTGTGAGCAAGGTCGAACTGGCTCGTCACGGGATGTCGGCCGATGCGGTGGTGGATGTTGACCAGATGGAAATTTTCGATGATTCTACGCGAGTGACGGCCGAAGATGAGGCGACGGGGACAATTTATATCTTGCGGTCGTTAAGTGATGATCCACAAATCAGGGACATTAAAGATTTGTACAAAATCGGCTACTCCACGCAATCTGTGCAAGAGCGCATTAAAAATGCGGCGCAAGACCCCACCTATTTAATGGCCGATGTAATGCTCATCACTGAGTTTGAGACGTTCAATCTGAACCCGCAAAAGCTGGAACTGCTGTTGCATCGCTTCTTTGCCGAATCTTGTCTAAATTTCGATATTTTTGACGGCACAGGCAAACGGCATTCGCCGCGTGAGTGGTTCATTGTGCCACTGTCAATTATCGAAACGGCGGTGCGCTTGTTGATTAGCGGGGAAATCCTGAATTATCGGTATGATGGGCAGGCGGGGGAGATTGTGGGGAGGTAAAACGGCCGTTGAATTGGCTGGCAAAGGAAACGTCTGGAATAGCTGATTAAGCAGCGAAGAGTAGTAGTTGCACAAAATTAGTTTTACCTCCAAAATATCCTCGCCAAGCCAACCATCACCATAAAATAATTACGCCTCATCTATAAAAGGCGAATCAGGAAGCATAAGAGATAATGCAGGCAGTACAAAAAAGGATGCAGGAACTGTATAAAATCATTCAGAAAGCATAAAAATGATCAAAACAGTGTAAAATGTAATTAAGAAACCTTAAAAAACGGCTGAGTACCCCTAAAAAATGGTTCAGGAACAATAATTATTCGATTTTAGGTAACATCTCAATAACTTGGGGTAAAGACCTGACAGGTTTCATCCAGACCTCTTGTTTTACACGAGTATCTTTGAAAAACCTGTCAGGTCTCCCCGAAATATTGAGAAGGTACATTTTAGCGTTGTACCTGCCAAATTCTTACGCTACTCATCAATTTATCTATACGATAGATTGTTTCTTATTCATTTAGCACAAAAAATAACTGTACACCAACTATTTCAGCCCAACACGGGCGATCATCAACCTTATAGGAGAATTTTGTTATGTCGTATTCGATAAAAAGTATTCCAGATCGATTATTTGATGCTGAACGCGCTATTGATAATGCGTTAGCATACCCAGAAATACTGAGCGTCTTAACCATTTATGGTTACGACCAACCCAATTTGGAAGCAGCCCGCACTGTATGTGTGCGTGCGCGTGAGCTTACCAACGTGCAGAAAAAGGAGTACGGTGACCAGTATGAAGCGACAGAGACGGTGCAAAAGGCGTGGGATGAAGCGGCGACTGCATACAGCACTGCGCTTAAAGTAGCTCGTGTTGCCTTCAAAGGGCAGAAAGGGGCGCGGGAAGCATTAGGGTTGGGCGGCAAGCGCAAGAAAAGTTTAAGCGGTTGGATAGATCAGGCGGATCGTTTTTATGATAATACGTTGAGCCGCCCTGAGTATGTCACGGCAATGAGCGCGTACAGTTATGATCAACTTAAATTGGAGGCTGAATACGCGCTTGTGAAAGTGGTGGAAGCGGCCAGCAAAGCGCAAGATCATGAGCGCGGCGAAGCGCAAGAGGCCACGCTTGCCCGTGATGCCGTTCTCGACGAATTAGACGCATGGATGGCAGATTATAAATCCATCGCTGAAGTTGCGTTTGCAGATGATTCGCAGAAACTGGAACAGTTGGGCTGGGTTGTGCC
>CAYSDT010000619.1:0-1802 GCA_964429835.1 uncultured Ardenticatenaceae bacterium
CTTCAAAAACAGTACCGAACTTTTTACCCCCGCCCCCGTCGCCTGAAACGCCGTCTGTGGCAACGAAATCACAGCCACAATGCGGAACCGCTCCTCAATATCATCACGCACATATTGCAAACTGGAATTGGTCAACACCCCATCGGGCAGCACAATTGCCAAATACCCCCCTTCCCGCAAATAGTTATGCGCCTGTTCGATGAACAACACTTCCGTGCTTTGGCTGGCACGATCTGTCATTTTACTCTTGGGGTTCAACCAATCCACCCCTTTAATCGCCAAGCCGTATTGGTGCATATACGCCTGTTCCGTCTGCTTAACGCTAGAACCAAACGGGGGATTGGTGATGATGTAATCAAACCTGCCCATCTTGAAACCCAAATTGTGGGTGCGGGAAAAAATACCTCGTTGAGTCACGTTACCATCAGCATCTTTCACATCTTCAATGGGTAGCAACCCATCGGCGGCAATCACATTGGTATGGCCGTCATCATGAATAATCATATTCATCTTGGCCGTGCGGGCGATCTGCTCGTTGATCTCGATACCAAATAGATTCTTCTCAGCAAAATCGTGCCAATGTTTATAATGTTCTATCGTTCCCTTAGCCGCATAACCAGTTGCCTGATTTCTCACTTTATCCAGCGCGTGCAGCAAAAAGCCGCCACTGCCGCAAGAGGTGTCCAGCACAACGGAATCATTATCAATCGGCAGAGTGTCTACAATAAATTTCACAATGGGGCGCGGGGTAAAGTATTGCCCAAAGTCACCGCGAAAGAATGAACCCATGAAGGTTTCAAACGCCCGCCCCTTGCTGTCCAAATCGGTATTGCCTAAATGGATGCTTTCTAAATAGCCGACAACGGTACGCAGTTTTTCCACGCTCAACCGTATATTATCCTTGAATACTTCGGGGTCTTTCTTGCGCCCTTCGGCATACAGGGCGTGGATGCGCTTTTCCAATGCTTGATTGGTTTTGGCTTCATCAATCTCTTTCTTGCTGTTGCGCTTGCTGATAATCTGGAAGTCGTAAGGTTCGCTCTGTTTGCGCTTCTTACGTTCATCCCAAATTTTACAAAAGATCAGCTTGTCCAACTCATCAAACGCCTCTGACGGGTTCAGTTCGCCGCCGCCCCACAAGGCGTTATGCGCTTGTTTGAAGCGTCGGGTCAACTCATCTTCGGACACCACCACCAAATCAAACAACTTCTGCCCGTTGACCGTGCCGCCTCCTTTCACATATTTGTAATTGGCAAGCTGGCTAACGCCGTATTGCGGCACATCGGCGATAGTAAACTTGTTTTTCGGCTCTTTTACGGGTATCTCAAAATAGCCGTCTTTAATACTGGATGTTACCCAAAAATATCTGGCTCTAACATCACCTGTAGCCGCATAGCTGAACGCTTGGGCAATCGCTTGTTCAAATTCCCGCTCAGAAACGTCCGCTTTCTTACACTCCACCACAATGTGGGCGGATTGGTGAGCGTCATCGTTATACACAATAATGTCCGCTTCTTTAGTGGCCGATCCCATCGTGACCTTTACAAATTGTTCTACCCGCTCTACTGCATACCCGTACACAAGGATCAGCTTTAGAAATGCTTCGGCTTGCACAATCTCTTCGGGATTGCTGTACCTGCGCGACTTATTTTGGTGAATGTAGGTGATGTATTTGCGCTCGTCATCAAATTTGATCAAGCCTTTCTTTTCGCCTTGTTCTATCAGGGTCATGGTTTTGCTCCTCTGTTGGGTGGTGTTGGTTTTGTCAGGCGGGGATTATAGGCGGGGGCGGGGGATTCCCC
>CAYSDT010000620.1:0-1784 GCA_964429835.1 uncultured Ardenticatenaceae bacterium
TGCTTTAGCAGGCTTTCTGTATCAGCCACCGATTTCAATCGGTGGCTCAAGCGGGCAAGTTAATAAAGTCTCATTCCTTAGGAATGAGTATTTATTTAATCCCTAAACTTTGGATTGTCATACCCGCGAAGGCGGGTATGACAACTTTAGGATTTTATTTAATCCGTGTTCATAAAGATTGATTCTAACGAATCCCCAAACTCCCCTTCCCATGACCCAACCCATCATCGGTACACTGTCAGAAAAATCGCTACACGCAACGCTAAAGTGGCGTTTCACGGGCGATACTGATCTGGTGGAGCAAAAAGTTGACGGCTATGTGATTGATGTTGTGAAAACAGATCGGCTGGTGGAAATTCAGACGGGAAATTTTGGCGGGATGAAGAAGAAGTTGGCGGCACTGTTGCCGACGCATGAAATCGAACTGGTTCACCCCATCGCCCAAGAAAAATGGATTGTGCGACAGGATAAAAACGGCCGTTTTCTATCTCGTCGCAAATCACCCAAGCGGGGGCGATGGGAAGACATTTTTGACGAAATGATGCGGATTCCGCACCTGATGCTGCACGAAAATTTGACCGTCACCGTGTTACTGACTACACAAGATGAGATTTGGAAAGATGATGGAAAAGGCAGTTGGCGGCGCAAACGGTGGAGCATTCACGACCATCGCCTGCGCGAAGTGGTGGCTAAAAGGCAGTTCAGCACGGCGGCTGATTGGCTGGCGTTTTTGCCCGATGGGTTGCCATCCCCTTTTACGAATAAAGAGTTAGGAACGGCCGTTTTTCAGAAAAAGCCCAACAAGCAACAACTAAAACTCGCCCCAAAAATAAGCTACACCCTGCGTCACGCGGGGTTGTTGACCGTCGTCGGCAAACGCGGAAATGCCAATCTTTATAAAATAACGAATGATGAATGAGATTGCTCTCCCCACGCATTACTAACAATCGTTTTTATTCCAGAACAACCACTTCCAACTCCGTTACCCGCTTCAATTTGATGTCATTTGTTAAAAAGAAAGTACAGCCAGCATAAACGGCCGTTGCCACCTGTAACGCATCAGCAAACCCCAAATTATATCGGGCGCGTAGACGGGCTGATGAATCAGCAATTTCATCTGTGGTAAATACACAGCGAACGGTTGGAGCCTGTGTCAACAATGCGCGAAATTGAGCGGCTAATTTTAGATTGTTCTGTTTGTATGGGTAAAAGATACATTCTGCTAATGTAATCGGGGAGGAAACGGCCGTTAATTTCCCATCATCCAATCGTTCAAAAAAAGGTGACACTTGTTCAAAATAGGGCTGCTTACGTTCAACATAATAGATAACTGGTGCTGAATCTAAAAACACAAGGGAGCCGTCAGGAATACGTTCATTAACGGACATTGCGTTCCCATTCCTCAGCACGAACCTGATTTACCCAAGTTTGGGCATCTTGCCCTTCGAGCAAGTCGGGGGCGACACCCGCAATATCACGCCATTTGTAGGTGGGTTTTGGCTCAGAAACGGCCGTTTCCCGTGCCTGTTGTGCCAAATAAGTGATCAATTCCAGTAATTCTATCTGCGACAATTGTGGAGCAGCTTGTCGAATCTGTCTGAATGCGGGTGAATAGGATTGTGGTTTAACTGTTTGCAACATACGTTCTCTCCTTAATCATTTTCCCAAGTATACCACAGCGAAATAATGAATACTGAATTGGGAACAATTAATAATGAATGACAGGCGTTCCCCATTCACAATTCATTATTAAAAATTCATTATTCATTATTAACTGCCCATTC
>CAYSDT010000621.1:0-1783 GCA_964429835.1 uncultured Ardenticatenaceae bacterium
ATCAGTGTAATCAGTGTACAAAAATTCTTTCTCCGACAGCCTGCTAGGCAAATTTATTGACACAACCTACCATAAAATCATATACTTGTGCTTGATATACGCTGTTACCCACCGATTTAGCAAACCATTCAGATTTACAACCCCAAAAGGAGATTCTTATGACCATCACTTACGCCGACAAGCCATGGATTAAAGAGTACGATAAAGGTGTCCCTGGCACCGTCGATTTTCCAGATCATACCGTACACCATTTTTTAGAAGAGTCTGCTAAAAACTTCCCCGACAATAACGCCCTCATTTTCAAAGACAAAAAAATCAGCTATCGTGAACTCAATGACACTGCTGATGCCATCGCCGCCTCATTGATGGCTAACGGTTTCAAGAAAGGGGATCGTGCTGTCATTTATATGCCCAATCTGCCCCAGTTTGTGATGTCCTATTTCGGCATTCTCAAAGCTGGCGGTATCGCCATCGCCACCAACCCGCTTTATTCCAAGCGCGAACTGCAACACCAATTGAGCGATTGCGGCGCGGAAACTGTCTTCGTTATGAGCCGTTACTATAATATGCTCAAAGAAGTGCAAGAGAGCGGAAAGACCAACGTCAAGCGCGTCATCGTCACCAATGTTAAGGATTATTTCCCGATGAAGCTGCGTATCTTGTTCACTCTTCTTAAAGAGAAAAAAGAAGGAGATCGTGTAACGCTGGCGGCTGGCGATGTGCGCTTTAATGATTTTGTAGAAGCAGGCATGAAAATGCCCAAACCAAACGTCGAAGTCAGCGGCGAAGACCCTGCCTTGTTGCAATATACGGGCGGCACGACTGGTTTAGCTAAAGGAGCGACGGGACTGCATCGCAATTTGGTCTCTAACGCTTATGTATTAGAAGAGTGGATCGATTGGGAGATGGGTAAAGAAGGATTCTTGGCTTCCATCCCCTTCTTCCATGTGTACGGCATGGTGACGGCGTTGATTTTCTCAGCGGCCGTTGCTGGTGAAATGATCATCATCGTCAATCCACGAGATCATAAAGATTTGCTGGGCAGCATCAACAAATACGGCCCCAGCATCTTCCCTGGCGTGCCAGCCATGTACATCGCCATCAACAACAACCCCGATGTGATTGCGGGCAAATATGATATTAGCTCCATCCGTGCCTGTATTTCTGGCTCGGCTCCATTGCTGTTAGATACCAAATTGGAATTTGAGCGATTGACTGGTGGCAAGTTGGTTGAAGGCTTCGGCATGACGGAGACCTTTGTCGCTACCCATGCTAATCCAATAAATGGTGTGCCACGATCTGGTTCTATTGGGGTTCCATTACCCAATGTTGACTGTAAAATTATGGATGCTGATGCGGGCGAGGAAGAACTGCCTGTTGGCGGCATTGGTGAAATGGTCATCAAGTCGCCATCTGTCATGCAAGGGTATTGGCAAATGCCAACCGAGACGAAAAACACGTTGCGCGATGGCTGGATGTACACCGGTGACATCGCCCGCATGGATGAGGATGGCTATTTCTACATTGAGTCACGAAAGAAGGATATGATCATTGCTGGTGGATACAACATTTATCCGCGTGAGGTGGAAGAGGTGTTGTCTGGGCATCCTGATGTGTTGGAAGTGGCGGTTGCGGGTGTTCCTGATCCGCGTCGCGGCGAAACGGTTAAGGCGTGGGTGGTGTTGAAACCAGGATCGACCTTGACTGAAAAAGAGTTGATCGACTGGAGCAAGGAAGGACTAGCCAAGTACAAATATCCGCGCATGATTGATTTTATCGACGA
>CAYSDT010000622.1:0-1783 GCA_964429835.1 uncultured Ardenticatenaceae bacterium
TTTACCACCTGCTCATCGTCGGCGCGGCTGGGTTGGCTGGGCTGCTCGCTTATCTGGTGATGGCGTATTTGCTACGCATCAGCGAAGTGCAGATGATATGGAATATGCTGCGGCGGAAGGGGCGAAAAGAAACAGCCAACGGCCAACAATCAACTAAAAACTAAAAACGTGAGGTTATTCATGCGTAGAAAAAGCTGGTTTTTCGTATTTCCTGTTTTGATTACTTTATTTGCGGTGCAATTGTGGGAGGCGCGGGCGGAAATGGCGATTCCCGACAGTCACATGGCGACGTACATCATCACCTTTCACGCGCCGCCAGCGAAGGCGGCGAATGGCTATCAGCAGGCGTTGTTACAGGCGCAGGGACGGGTTGTGCAGGCGATGGAGGGGGTGGTTAAACGGCCGTTAATCCCCACCTACAACTACACCCGCGCCCTCAACGGCATCGCGATTCCTCTCACCGCTGACGAATCAGCACAAATTGGAGCGATGGAATCCGTTCGTCACATCAGTCGCAGCCGTACTCTCGAACCGCTCACCGATTCTGGCCCGTATTGGGTCGGCGCACCCAGCTTGTGGGATGGATCGGGCAATAACGGCATCGGCAGCATGGGCGAAGGCATCATCATCGGCATCATCGACACAGGCATCGTTTTAGACCATCCCTCATTTGCCGTTGTCGGCGGCGATGGGTACACGCACACCAACCCCTATGGCGCAGACGTTTACATCGGCCATTGTGCCGATGATCCAGACACCTATGCTTGCAACGACAAGCTGATTGGCGCGTGGAGCTATCTGGATTCGGGATATGATCCTGAAGATTATTGGGGACATGGCAGCAATGTAGCTGGCATCGCTGCTGGCAACGTCATTACCGTGCCATATGATGCGCCCACGATAACCATCACCCCCACGCTTGCGGGTGTTGCCCCGCACGCCAATATCATCGCCTATGATGTATGTGATCAAACTGTGAGTTGCCCCGATGCCAGCAGTATCGCGGCGATTGATCAGGCGATGACTGATGGTGTGGATGTACTCAACTTTTCCATCGGCGGTGACGCGACGGATCCGTGGGTTGACCCACTGGCTCTTGCATTTTTATCAGCAAAAGAGGCGGGGATTTTTGTAGTAACGAGCGCAGGTAATAATGGCGCACCAGAAACCATCAATGCCCCAGCTAACGCCCCGTGGATGATGTCCGTCGGTGGAACGACATCACATGCGCGGTTTGATAATGCACTGCACAGCCTCAGCGGTGGTGACACGACCCCGCCAACGGGGTTGATCGGTTCCAGTATTACTGCTGGTTACGGCTCTGCACCCATCGTTTTATCCACCAATTACACCCATACGGTCGATGTTTATGATAACGGTCAATGCGCGACGGCTTTCCCCGCAGGAACATGGGTAGACGAGATTGTCTATTGTGCAACAGGCACAGTCGGCCGTTCAACCAAAGCGAATAATGTGATGGCGGGCGGCGCGGGCGGCGTTGTCATCGACGGCGCACAATCCTCTTTCCAATACATCGGCATGGAGCGGTTCAATTTGCCAGGCATAAATTTGCTTACTGCTGATGCCGCTCTTTTGCAAACATGGCTGGCGAGCGGCACTGGGCATATGGCAACGATCGGCGGCACGGTACGCGTATTTGACCCCGCCTATGCGGATGAAATGTACTTGGCGAGTTCACGCGGGCCAGCACTATTTGCGGGCAATGTAATAAAACCAAACTTGGTCGCACCCGCTGTTAAAATTTGGTCAGCGGCTCCTTCGT
>CAYSDT010000623.1:0-1781 GCA_964429835.1 uncultured Ardenticatenaceae bacterium
AAATGGTACACCAGCGCGTCCCATGCAATGATGGGGGCGAGGGCGATGAGGAATGTCATCGCCAACGAAAGGAAGCCGTAAATATAGATGAGGCGGTGGGAATTGCTTTGCGGGCGCGGCAGACGGATGGCGCGTACATCGTGCCAATTCGCCGACCACTGTTTGAAGGTGATGGCCGCCAACAGCACAATCAGCAGCCACGCGACGGGGCGATTGAACAGCCCCATCAACCCCAAAACGCCCATAATGAGCGAAATTAGCCCTAAGCCAATGCCAATGTTAAGAGTGAGACGGGAAACGGCCGTTTCCTCATCCATCACCCGCCCAAAAGCCAATCGCCCCAGCCCCGCCGCCAGCCACCACATGCCCAGCCAGCCAATACTATTCAGCAAATGCTGACCAATGATACGCAATGATTCTGCATTAAATGGATGGGTGATAACTGGATTTGCGCCAATGGCAGAAATATCAAATGGAGGATGCCCCCAAAAATACGCGCCCGCCAACAGCCCAATCCAAAGAAAGGCGATGAGGCCGATTAGCAATGTTTTTGTGGTCGGTTGCTTGTTCACTGTGCAAGTGGCAAGTTGCAGGTGGCAAGTGGGCAAGTGTACTTGCTACTTGCCACTTGCAACTTGTTACTCATCCTCGTTTACCGCATCACGCACCAACAGCGTGCGAACAATGTCACTTGCGCTACCAATTTGCAATACCGCTTTTGAATTGCCAGCCAATGCGCGGGCGATGTCTAGCTCGGATGTTTGCACGTCAAACGCCATCGCTTCGGGATATTGTTCCAATCGCTCTTGCAATTTGGAGAGGCGTAACTCTTCCGCTTCGGCATTCATCGCCACCACGTCCCGTTGCGCTTTTGCTTTTTGCAGTGCCAATTCGAGCAACTCCTTGTCCCGTCCTACCTCTGCAATTGCTTTTTGCCGCGCTAAAGCGGCCGCATTGGCCTGTCGTTGCTTGGCAAGTGCCTGTTTTTCGGCTTCTTCGGCTTGATGCACGATGGATAGTTGGCGATTTTCCAACGACTGCATAAATTCATCAATTGGCTGGGCGTAGGTGATGTTGATGCGGGTGATGCTTACACCATACGGTTCAACATCACTATTGAGCGATTTGACAACCTCGTCTAAATCTTGCCGCGTCAGGTTGATCACCTCTTCGCCGCCAAGTTGGCGTATCATCAGGCGCAAACTGTCTTGACACATCGCCTGAAAAACTTGGTCAAAATCGTCGGCTGAAATGCTGTAGACAAAGCGGTATGGATCGGTGATGATGAAGGTGATCAGCGTGTCTACGTTGGCGCGAACGCTGTCTTTTGTCGGGGCGTTGACGAGGGGAACGTCGAATGGAATTTCCCGCCGTGTGATGAGATGGGAGATGGCGATCCATGGTGGGATGAAGACCGCACCGCTGCCGATGGTGCGCTTGTACTTGCCACCAGCCATCAACAGGGCGTTGACTCCTTCGGGAATTCGCACACGCACGGTCATATAAATGCCAATCAAAAAGACGAGGACAGATGCCGTAATGGCTAATTCTGGCAACAGTGTGTCAGACAGGTAGCTTTGCCCGACGAGGCCGCCGATGAGCAATAAGACGGCCACGCCCATGATTTCAACGCTGATACGATTGGCGCGTGTGGGCATGATGACGATGGGAATACGGCCGTTTTCATCTTTCAAGATAAACGCATCGGCGGCTTCCTCAAGGGGGACTTGTTTCTGTGTTAATTGACTGTAATCGGTTGGTTGTTCGCTCATAATTCCTCT
>CAYSDT010000624.1:0-1780 GCA_964429835.1 uncultured Ardenticatenaceae bacterium
AACAGCAGCAGGGCGGTGATGAGGATGTGTTTTAATTGCATGGACGGGATTTTAGACGAAAAAAGGGGGATGGCAATGCCATCCCCCTCATGTTTAGCTGTTGTTGAATTTTGGAATTAACGGCCGTTTTCCACCGCCCCTCCCTTCAATAAATCAAACACCTTCTTCCCCGCAGAGAACAGTAAAGCAATAAATGCAATCGGGAATCCAATACGAGCCAGCATAGTAAACACCTCAGTCAATGCACCAATCCCCTCACCTTCTACGCTAAACACAGGCCCATTTGTGATGAACATGTAGATGACAGCCGCCGATAATAACGTCGTCCCCACTTCCATCCAGCCGATTAAGCGTGTGCGTTTTCCGTACCATAATTTGAACATATCTACACTAATGTTGGCGACAAGTGACACATTGACCCAAATCAGTAAATTATCGTAAAAATTAGCTGAAAGCAGCGGATATGTCTGTGTTTGATCCCCATCAAACATCCATACGCCCACTTTATCGGGGAATAGGTTAAGAAAAATGAGGAAAAGGATTCCAAACACAACACCTGCAATCGCTTCAAATCGGCTTACATGAGTGGAATCGTCAATTTTTTCTAAACTACGCGGATCCCATTCCCCCTCTTCTTCAAGTGCAAAATCATCATTTGGAAATGCAGGTAAAACCCGCTCCAGCACCGCAAAAACAATAACGATATTGGCAAATACGCTGATCAATCCGCCGACAAAATCAAAGAACCCACTGGCAAATTGTGCCAAAAAGTCTTGGAAAAATGTTTCAGATCCAGAAGTGGATACGATGATGCCGACCAGTGCCAATGCGCTCAATACGCTGATCACGATGGTGACAACCAATTTGAACAAGGGATACAGTTCTGGCCCAATGAGATATTTTTTGCGCGGCTGATATGAATCAGCCACTTGCGTAGGTGAACCAAATTCGCGTAATACTTCGACGATTATCTCTTCGTCAGCTTTATCTACTTTTGTTTGTGCGCGGTCTTCAACCATGTCAGACAGCAACGAGCGCAGCTCTTTTTCTACGTCGGAGCGTTGTTTCTTGGGCAAGCGTTTCCCGACTTGATGTACATAACGGTCAATTAAATTCATGAGTATTCTCCATTCATATTCGTAAACTTAACGAATATCTTTAACTTGTCATTCTCGCGTAGGCGGGAATCCACTGCTCTAAAAGAAAATGGATTCCTGCCTTCGCAAGAATGACAAATTGTTGAGTTTACGATAATGATTCTCCATCATTTTTAGTTAGGAGTTGATCCATCACAACCCCCATATATTTCCATTCTGCTTTTAGGTCGAGAAACAGCGTTTTTCCTTGTGACGAGAGGGAGTAGTAGCGGCGCGGGCGGCCGTCGCCCACTTCCCATCGGCTTTGCAATAAGCCCTGCGTCTCTAATCGGCGCAGCATGGGATAGAGCGTTCCTTCGTTTATATCGAAGCCGCGCTCTGATAATTCTTGCCGCAGCGAGTAGCCGTAATGTTCCTGATGCAGTTGGCTGAACACGGCTAAAACGACTGTGCCGCGTCGCAACTCTTGCACCAATTTCTCTGCTATATCTGTGTTGGATGTTGTTTTCTTTACCATGCCACACATCATACTATACAGCACACAGTATTGTCAAGAATACAGTATAAAGTGATACGGTAGTTGCATACTCGGATCGCCGATGAATGAATTCATCGCCTGTTACAAGAGACATGCTAAGGAATGAGGGTTTATTTAATCTCCAAACTTTGAATTGTCATTCCCG
>CAYSDT010000625.1:0-1772 GCA_964429835.1 uncultured Ardenticatenaceae bacterium
TTGACCATACAGCCAATGTTGCCATCCAGTTGGATGAAGTTGATGCCTGCGTCACGCGCTTGTTTTTCCGCATCTGGCTCTTCGGACAGATCGCGCATCGCTTCCAATTCAGGTTGGCGATAAAGCGCGTTGTCGTCGATGGACATTTTGCCATCGACAGCCATCAACATGCCGTCGTCGGTGACGATGAGCGGGTTGACTTCCGCCAACGACGCATCACTGTTGAGGAAGCTGGCGTATAAACCGGTGACAATGTTGTGGAATTGTTTCCACTGTTCGCGTGGCAATCCCATCCGCGAAGCGATGTAGGTGGATTGATACCCTTTCACGCCCAGCGCGGGGTCAACATGCACTTTAATGATTCTGTCGGGGGTGTCTTTGGCGACGGCTTCAATATCCATCCCGCCATCGGCCGATGCCATGATCATGGAGCGACGGGCGGCGCGATCAATCAAAACCGCAAGGTAAATTTCCTTGTCGATGGCTGATTGTTCATCGATCAACACTTTGTTGACGGTGAAGCCTTTGATGTCCATGCCCAGAATTTTGGCGGCCGCTTCAGCGGCCTCTTCGGGGCTATTTGCCAATTTAACGCCGCCTGCTTTGCCGCGGCCACCAATGTGTACTTGTGCCTTGACGACGACCTTTCCGCCCAATTTTTGGGTGATTGTGCGGGCTTCGTCGGCGGTGTACGCCACGTCGCCATCGGGGATGGGTACGCCATATTTGGCAAAGGTGCGTTTTGCTTGATACTCGTGTAAGTTCACTTGAAAAGCTCTCCTTTGGGTTGGGCTAGAGTGAAAGTGGGTGGGCAAGTGCCACGCACGGGGCGTATACGTTAAGGTCAATCAAGACCGTTTGCCCCGTGCGAGGCACTGCTATGTCCTATCTCTAGCTAAAAATAAGAAAAGGCGAACACCAGATGATGGGATCGCCTTCTTACGCTTAAAAGTTCGGATGAAAGTATAACACGCGGATGGGGGAGGGGCGAAAACAGTGGCACGACAATTCGTTAGGCTACATGATACACAAGTGCCGCTTCATTATCCAATATATGTTGCCAAAAAGGGTCTACATCACGCTGTTCAATCTCATTGGGAGTGAATCCTTGCGATTGGATTGGCTCAAGAATACGAGCTGCCATAATTCCTAAAAGTTCTAATCGTTCCCGCCAACTATAGCGCACCCAATCAGAAGATATGACAATCAAGTCCACATCACTTCCCTCGTCCGCTTTTTCCCATCGTTGCGAGCCAAATAACAAAATTTGTTCACAATGAATCCCTGATTTTTCAAGTACTTGGCGAAAACGCTGAATGATCCCAATTAATTCTGGGCTAAATTTTCCTGAAGGTTTGGGTGTGTTTGTAACCATTCTAAAACCTCTTTTGTTTGTGCAAGATAATCTTTGGCTACCGATTTGGAATAGGCGTTGATAGCGCGTTGCAAGTCCTCAGGGTAGCGTGTGGGAATGCTGACGTTATTGATTTTACCAATGAATTCCAAATGATTTTCAGGCATTTCTGTTAATGCGGCTTTACGAAGCAGTAAAATCAAATCATGTGTGCGCGGAGCATAATTTTGCAATACCTCAGCAACATGCGCTTTGAGCATTTTTTCTATCGATAAATGGCATGTAAAAATTACATACAGATAACGCCCAGATAACAACATATGCTCCGCTGTTTCTAAATCGTAACGCGAAGTTGCAATCCAATTTTTGCTGTCTGAACGTAAATGCAAATTTTCCATAATGAAGAGTGTACCCCATC
>CAYSDT010000626.1:0-1765 GCA_964429835.1 uncultured Ardenticatenaceae bacterium
CATTGATTTAGCCGTCCATGATTTAGACGTGATGCGCTTCATTACTGACAAAGATATTGTGCGTGTTTACGCGGAAACAGAACGGCAAATCCACAGCAAACATGAAGATTTGCTCACCAGTCTGGTGCGATTGGAAGACAATACCGTCGGCACGCTGACCATCAATTGGCTCACACCGACCAAAATCCGCGAACTGATCGTCATTGGCGAACGGGGCATGTTCCGCGTGGATTACCTGACGCAAGACCTCTATTTTTACGAAAATGGGGCAACGGCAACGGGTGATTGGCCGTTCCGCGTGCTGCGTGGTGTCAGCGAAGGGCGCATGATTCGCCACGTTGTCGCCAAAAAAGAGCCGTTACGCGCCGAACAAGACGCTTTCATCGCCGCCATTGAAGGGAACATCCCCGTCCCCGTCAGCGGTGAAGATGGGTTGCGTGTCTTGCAATTGGCAAAAAGGATTGTGGAATCTGGACAGATACATCAGGCGATTGTGACAAGCGAGTAGCGAATGGCGAGTGGCGAATGGCGAGTAGACCTGCAAACTCGCCACTCGCCACTCCGCAAGGAAGAGTATGAATTTAACAACATTGCAAGAGAAAATTGAACAGAAAACGGCCGTTATTGGTGTAATCGGGCTTGGTTATGTCGGTCTGCCCGTCGCTGCCATGTTTGCCCAGAAAGGATTTTCTGTCATCGGCGTGGACATCAAAACCGAGCGGGTGGAGATGATCAACGCGGGACAAAATCCCATCGAAGGGGACGAGCCAGGATTAGCAGATTTATTGGCGGGTGTGACAAGCACAGGCAATTTGCGTGCCACCGCCGATTACGACACCCTCGCCCAAGCGGACATCGTTCTCATTGATGTAGAAACGCCCGTTGATGAAAGCAATCAGCCACGCTACCGCGCTTTGCGTGCCGTTTGCGACAGTTTGGGCGCGGTTTTGTCCGATGGGGCGATGGTTATCGTCGAATCGACGATTGCGCCGGGAACGATTGAAGGCGTTGTACGGCCGTTATTGGAAAAATCAAGCGGCAAGCAAGTCAACGATGGCTTCGCTTTGGGTGCATGTCCCGAACGGGTAATGCCAGGCAAATTATTGTTGAACTTACGCACGATGAGTCGGGTTTGCGGCGGGAGTACGGAAGAAACGGCCGTTACCATGACCCAACTCTACCGCCACATCGTCGAAGGCGATCTCGATACGGCTGACCCCATCACCGCCGAACTGGTGAAAACGACAGAAAACGCATACCGCGACGTACAGATCGCGTTCGCCAACGAAGTCGCGCTCATAAGCGAAAGCGTGGGCGCGGATGTATGGCGCGTGCGCGAACTGGTCAACAAAAGCCCATATCGGCAAATGCACCTTCCTGGTGCTGGCGTGGGCGGCCATTGCATTCCCAAAGACCCATGGTTGCTCGCTCACGGCGCGGGGGATGATGTGCCGATTCGCCTCATCCCACAATCGCGTGCCATCAATGATGGAATGCCGATCCATATGGCCGACATGCTTACGAGTGCATTTAATCATTTCGGCATTGATCCGCGCAGTTCAAAAACGGCCGTTTTAGGGTATGCGTATTTGGCAGACAGCGATGACACGCGCAATAGCCCCAGTGAAACGCTGGTCGCCCATCTGCGTCAAGAAAATATCAATGTCGTCATTCATGATCCTTGGGTTGCTGAGTATCAAGGGGATTTATTAACGGCCGTTGACGGTTGCGATGCCGTCATTCTCATGGTTGCCCATCAAGCGTA
>CAYSDT010000627.1:0-1750 GCA_964429835.1 uncultured Ardenticatenaceae bacterium
GCCCGCATGGTGATCACAATTCGCAACCGACTGCGCGGGTCAAGAACGGCCGTTACCAAACTATCCAAAAACGCCAGCCGCACCGTTTCATCCTCGGTCAGCGTGAACAACTCTTCAAATTGGTCAATCAACAGAAGCAGTTCAATGTCAGGATCGGCGGGTAAAATGCGCTTGGAAGCGCGTAAAAGGCCGCGCTCATTTTCTTGTAATTGCGCCAATATGCTCTCTGGCGGGTTGATGGCAACGCGCAATAATGCGGCCTCCAACTCCTCGAATGGATGGCTTCCCGGTGTCATTTCTACCGTGAACCATTTGTCAGAATCGGGAATGCCGCCCCGCCGCAATGCGGGAACCAGCCCCGCTTTGGCGACGGATGATTTGCCGCTGCCGCTCGGCCCCACGATGGCTAAAAAGCGGGATAAATCGCTGCCATCGGCCATCCGTGTCAACAACGATTGGATCAAGGTTTCGCGCCCAAAGAAGTTGTGCGCGTCCGCTTCGGTGAAGGCTCGCAGCCCCTTGTATGGATTTTCCAGTTTGGCTAATTCGGCTGTGCTGAGCGGGGTGATGATGGTGTGAGAAACGGCCGTTTCTCCAAATAACGCCTTTTGCAACGCATCCAAAAACGCAGGAACATCATCATAACGGTCGGCAGGATTCTTCGCCGTCGCTTTAAGCAGCACCACTTCCGTTTGCGGCGGCAACCCTTCTGCCAATGGCGGAATCGGTTCATTAAGATGCTGCTGAATATAAGCGATGGGTGTCGGCCCCTGAAATGGCTTGCTGCCTGTCAGCAGTTCGTACACCATAATGCCCAATCCATAAATATCCGCCTCTGCCTTGACCGGCTCTGCTTTGATTTGCTCTGGCGAAATGTACGCGGGCGATCCGATTACGGCTCCAACTTGCGTCTGGTCATCTAATCCCAGATTTTTGGCGATGCCAAAATCGGCAAGATAAGCGTTGTTGTAATCATCAAGCAGCACATTGGCTGGCTTTATATCCCGATGGATGATGCCTGCTTGATGCGCCGTATGCAGTGCCGCGCCGACCTGTATCAACATCGGCATGAGCGTTTCAGGTGGCAACGCCCCCTCTTTGAGAATGTCCTCCAAACTGCCGCCGCGCATGAGCTGCATAATCAAATATGCCACGCCCGGCTCGCGCCAATAATCATACAGGGGGACGATGTGGGGGTGTTCTAACTGGGCGACAAGTTGTGCTTCAACTTCAAAACGGCGGATAAAATCGGGGTGGTCGGCATATTTGGGCAAGATGATTTTGACGGCAACATCCCGATCCACCGTCGTTTGAACGGCTTCATAAACAACGCCAAACCCACCCGCATTGATACGCCGCCCTAATTCGTATCCGCGAATGGCGCGGCCACTCAAATCTTCTTGCCCAATCTCTTCACGCATGGGCGATGGGGTTGGGATGGGGGTTAACGGCCGTTCTTGCCGCGCCAACTGCACAAATGCAAGCTGCTCATTTTCTGGAATGCCCAACGCCAACGCCAACAACTCGGACATTTGAACAGACGGTCGTAATGCGTCTGCCTCCAATTTACGGACGGTAATTTCAGCACAGCCAACACGCCGCGCTAACTCAGCTTGCGTCAGCCCTAATTTCAGCCGACGCTCTTTAATCACACTGCCTAAAGTTGTTTTTACTGTATTCATGATTGCTCCCTTTTAAGATTGTAATGTGGTCTTCATTGTACAAGGAAATACAGGGCAATATCAAGGCT
>CAYSDT010000628.1:0-1741 GCA_964429835.1 uncultured Ardenticatenaceae bacterium
GCGGTCAGTTCACAATTGGGCAGTTCTCTGGATTTAACGGAAGTGTTAAATCAAGTAATGGATGCGATCATCCAGTTGACGGGAGCGGAGCGCGGCTTTTTGATGCTGCTTGATGAGGCGACGGGTGGGTTGGAAACGGCCGTTGCTCGCAATGTCGATCAAACCAGTATTGACGGGCATGAAGGCAAAATCAGCCGCACCGTTGTCCGTCGCGCCATCGCCACCGAAGAAGGGGTGCTGACCAATAATGCACAGGAAGACGACCGTTTTTCTGGGCAAGAAAGCGTCATTGGGTATCAATTGCGCTCCATCATGTGCGCCCCATTACGAGCGCGAAACCAGATTTTGGGCGCGGTTTACGTCGATAATCGGTTGATGAGTGGCGTTTTTGAGCAGGGCGACATTGATCTGCTGGTCACGTTCACCAATCAGGCGGCCATCGCCATTGATAATGCGCGACTGTTCACGCAGACCGACCAAGCGTTGGCGCGGCGCGTGGATGAGTTGACCTTATTCCAAAAAATCGATCAACAGCTGAACAAATCGCTTGATTTGAATCGGGTGTTGAGCTTGGCGTTGGATTGGGCGGTGAGCCTGACCAATGCTGACAGCGGCTCCATCGGCTTGATGGAAACTGTCGAAGATAGCGACGAGCAGGCGTTGCGGCTGTTGGTGTACAAAGGGCATTTGCAGTTGGCAGATTTGCCCGTCGTACCCGAAACCCATCCCGTGCTGGCGCAGGTATTGGGCAATGGCGAGCCGCTTTTATTAACGGCCGTTTCCGCCGAACAATCCATTAACGGGCAAGCAGGCAAAGAGCAGTTGGCTGTTCCCATCCGCCAAGAAGGGGAAATTACAGGGTTAATTACCTTAAAATGCACTCACGACCCCGCCTTGCTGACCGAAGATATTGAATTTGTGGCACGATTAGCCGACCGTGCGGCCGTCGCCATTAAAAATGCACAACTTTATGAAGAAATTAAGGCGATAAACAAAGCCAAAAGCGACTTTATTTCAGTCGTGACCCACGAAATTCGCTTGCCGATGACCTCCATCAAAGGATATGCCGATTTATTGGCGAGTGGGATGGTTGGCGAGTTGAATGAGCAACAGGAGAGTTTCCTTGAGGTGAT
This sequence comes from uncultured Ardenticatenaceae bacterium, assembly GCA_964429835.1. Taxonomy (GTDB): domain Bacteria; phylum Chloroflexota; class Anaerolineae; order Promineifilales; family Promineifilaceae; genus S016-13. Next base: position 1,134 of record CAYSDT010000628.1, read on the forward strand.
TCGCCGCAATCTTGGCCGCATGAGCGATTTGGTTCGTGATTTATCGGAGATTAACCATTTGGAATCGGGGCGGGTGAACTTTGAAAAACGGCCGTTTAATTTCCATGAATCCGTTGACGAAGTAGTCGATAGCTGGAGCGAACGGCTCAAAAGCCGTGAACAAACGCTGGTTTTGGATGTACCATCCGATCTGCCGCTTGTCTATGCCGACCCCAAACGGGTGGGGCAAGTCTTTTCCAATTTGGTCAGCAACGCCAATAAATATACAATGGACGGCGGCACGGTGACTATCGCCATCCACCCCGTCGATGGCTTTTTGCATGTTGCCGTGCGCGACACAGGCATCGGTATTACAGAAGAAGATCAAGAAAAATTATTTACCCAGTTCTTCCGCGCCTCTGACCAAGATGTGCGCGATCAGGTTGGTTGGGGATTGGGCTTATCCATCGTGAAAAGCATGGTTGAGGCGCAAGGCGGCGAAATCATGTTTGAAAGTGTGCATGGCGAAGGCAGTACCTTTGCCTTTACTGTGCCGCTGGCAGAATAAAAATAGAAAATAGGTAGTGTCACAATTTATTCGCCACTTGTTGGCTGGCGGTTAAAACCGC
>CAYSDT010000629.1:0-1741 GCA_964429835.1 uncultured Ardenticatenaceae bacterium
GTGAGGAAAAGGTGGGCGAATTTGTGATCCAATATCTCAATCGGCTGTCGGACGCACTGTTTGTGATGGCGCGGTATGAAAATCATCAAAAATCAATCCCTGAGCCGTTATGGGATTCCCGTGCCTGATTGTGGCTTTTTGGTACACTCAAAAGAATAATTTTGGACACTGATCAACCCTCGTACCACGCTCTGCGTCGAGGGGGACGCAGAGCGTCCAACAAGCATTCCCACGCAGAGCGTGGGAACGAGATTCAAGAAAAGGAAAAATACTATGTTTGATAATTTAATGAATATCACCGCCATCTCCTCCGTTTTATGGATGGGATTAGTTGGATTTTATATATACACATCCCGCCAGCAGAAGGGGATTCAGGAAGATATTGAAGCGTTGGAAACGATGCTGGATGACGAATAGAGGCACGATGCGTAAGATAGTTATATTGCTGATGCTGTTTATGCTGGGATTAACGGCCGTTAGTTGCAGTTCTGGCCCCGATGATTGTAGCGGCGAGGGCGTTCTATTTGAAGATGATTTCAGCGGCGACAAAGATTGTGGCTGGGTGCTGTACAATCGCGGCGGCACGACCGCTTCAATTGAAGATGGCGGCTTGCGAATCAGCACCAATCAGCCCGGCCAAATTTGGTGGACAAATCCAGGCCAATCACTTGACGATGCCGTCATCAGTGTGGAAACACGCCAACTGAGCGGCCCCGATAATAATGCGTATGGCCTCATCTGTCGCTATCAAAACGAGACGAATTTCTACACCTTCCTGATCAGCGGCGATGGGTATTATGCGATTGGCAAATACCAGAGCGGCAGTGACCAAATCACCTATCTTTCAGGCGTAGACGCGACCGATCCCACCGATGACGGCGGCTACGTCTTCTCCGAAGCGATCAAACAGGGCGTGGAAACCAATCAACTGCGTGCCTCTTGCATTGGCAACGAGCTAAGCTTCGCCGTCAACGGCATTCCACTGGAAACGGTGACTGATCCGACATTTGTCACGGGCGATATTGGTCTGGGCGTGAGTACGCTGGAACAAGGAACGGCCGTTATTGAATTCAATAATTTGCGCGTGTTAGCCCCATGATAAAACGACTCATCGCCCTGCTGTTATTACTGTTGGCGGGCTGTCAATCAGCCACATCAGAAACATCGCTACCCGAAAACACCCTGTTTTTCGATGAATTTGTCGTCGGGCAAACGGGCGATTGGTTGACGGAAGGGGATGATGCGGCGGTAACGGCCGTTATCAACGAACGCATGTTGATCAACATCAACGAACCGCAAACGATGCAGTTCACTACCCTGAACGAACCCCTTTTCAATAATTTCACTCTCGATGTGGACGCGGTGCAGGTGACGGGTTCACCCGAAAGCAGCTACGGCGTTCTTTTCCGCATGAACAGCCTATCCGAATTTTACCGCTTCGCCATTCGCGGCGATGGTCTCTACATGATCGAGCGGCACGACCCCGATGGCTGGACGCGCTTTATGAAAGATTGGGAGCCGTCAACGGCAATCCATCAAGGGATTGGGCAAACAAATCATATAAAAGTGAGTGCTGAAGGAAGCGCGTTTTCATTTTATGTCAATGATATTATCGTGGCACAAATCAACGACGGCCGCTATACACAAGGCAATATCGCGTTAGATGCGGGTACGTTTGGGCAAACAAATTTGCAAATTGCATTTGATAATGTGTTGGTGACGGGTGATGAAACGGCCGTTG
>CAYSDT010000630.1:0-1738 GCA_964429835.1 uncultured Ardenticatenaceae bacterium
AGACTGCATCAATTGCTCCTATTTGTCCCAAGTGCGGTGCAGAAATGATATTGCGAACTGCAAAAAGCGGCGTGAACAAAGGAAATCAGTTCTGGGGATGTAGCAGTTACCCTAAATGTCGTAGCATCCTCCCGTTTGAGGGGTAAAATCATAAGGAAACCCATGCCAAAAAATATCATTGTCATTCCAACGTATTGGACACGGCCTGTTGGACAAGAAAACAGATCCGTTGAAACTTTTTACGACCATCCCACCCCCGTTGATGGCATAAGCACCTTGCCGCGCCTTTTGAAAAGCGTGGCTGCGCTGGAAGGAGCCGCGTTCAGCGTCCTGATTTTGACAGCCACAACCCACGCCGATTTAGAGCAAGCGGCGGCGGCGCGTGTCGAAACCATCATCGCCCCTTTTCGCGCACAATACCCCATCAGCCAAGCGACGGAGACGGACGCAGCCCGCATTCGCCAACGCCACCCGCATTTGGCCGCGCATGTACAAATGCGTCAGTATGCTGGCGTGCGTAACCTGCAACTATTGCTCGCTCACGCGCTCGGAGCCGATGTCATCATCGCTTTGGATGATGATGAGATTGTTGCCCCTGATTATTTGCAAAAGGCACTCCATTTTATGGGGCAAGTGCATGAAGGGCGGCGCGTGTTGGGTGTCGCTGGGTTTTATCTGGATGCGGATGGGAACATCACGATTCCAGAACAGCCGCGCACGGGCAATATCTATCTGGATAAAGCGGCGATTATGAATGAAGGAATGCGGGCGTTGCAGGGGAAAAACGGCCGTTTAACTCCCACACCCATCGTATTCGGCGGCAATATGGTTTTTCACCGCGACCTGTTCACCCAAATCGGCTTCGATCCCGCCATCACACGCGGCGAGGATATTGATTATCTGATCAACGCCCGCATCGCTGGTTTTGAGTTCTGGCTGGACAAGGAATTACACATCACCCATCTGCCACCACAGCAGTACAATTTGCCGCTTTACATCAAAATGGCAGAAGATGTGCGCCGCTTTCTTTATGAGCAAGAAAAATTTCGATTGGCGATGGCGCAAGGCGTACAAACGCCCACCATCGCTGAATTATCCCCGTATCCTGGCTATTTTCTTGCCGATGATGCGGCCGACCAAGCCCAAATCGCGTTGGAAACCATCGCCACACCCGAATTGATGGCTGCGTATGGCACACCGACTGAGATTGTGACCCTCGCTCAAGAACGGGCAGCCCATCACGCCCCCGCTTACTTTGAATTTGCCCAAAGCTGGCCGTATCTGATGGATGCTGTCGTTAATGAAGCGTGATAGCTATGTTACTGGTCAAGGGTTAGTTGAAACACATTACCTCTGAATGTCATTCCTGCGTAGGCAGGAATCCACCGTTTTCCAGAGAGATGGATTCCCGCCTACGCGGGAATGACAATTTTAAGTAACCTTTGACCACTGCCCAAACCATATGATTGATACAAATTTGACCCCATTTTCAGCAACAGAACATCCCCATCGCCGTTATAACCCATTGAGCGGCGAGTGGATTTTGGTTTCGCCGCATCGTACAAAACGGCCGTGGCAAGGGCAAGTCGAAAAACCCGTCGCCGATACACGACCCGCATATGATCCGACATGCTATCTTTGTCCGGGCAACGAGCGGGCTGGTGGAGCGGCGCATAACCCTGCTTATGCAGATACTTTTGTGTTTGAGAACGATTTTGCCGCCCTTTTGCCCGATGAA
>CAYSDT010000631.1:0-1714 GCA_964429835.1 uncultured Ardenticatenaceae bacterium
CACGAGTATCTTTGAAAAACCTGTCAGGTCTCCCCGAAATATTGAGAAGATACCATTTTGCGTAAAATGAACCATGTCGAATTCCCTATCTTCACCGCACTAAATCAATTTCTGCGATGTTCCATAGCGGGGTTGGCTGGGTGGTGTCCAGCGTGAAGCCTTGCACTTGTGGGCTTGTTGCCGCAATACGCAAGCGCGAAAAAAGCGGGATGGATGGCAACTGCTCGGCGTAGATGTCCATCGCTTCTTGATGGGCGGCATTGTACAGGTCACTGTTGGTGAATGAAAAACGGCCGTTTTCACAAGCAGCATCAAACCCATAATCCGCCCAGCCAGTCACATTCACCCCGCCCACATTTTCACTCGTGTACAGATGGCACGCGGGTTCCGTTGGCAACAGCCACGCGAACAAAGCCGCGTCAAATTTGCGGCCGAATATCGGCCCCTCTGCCCCTTCGGTGTAGAACGACGAGGCGGGCAGCGGCGCGACCGTCACCCCGATGCCGCAAGCGGCCATATCGTCGGCAAATAGTTGCGCCAGCCGCAAACGTGCTTCCGATTCAGCGGGGGCGTTGATGTTAATGGCGAATGGTTCGCCTTCTTCATTTTCGCGCACGCCGTCCCCATCGCGGTCGATGAGGCCGATTTCGTCAAGCAGTGCATTGCCGGCGGCGGGGTCGTGGGGGTAGGTGGTAACGGCCGTTAATGCAGGATAATCGACGGACACATAGCTGTCCATCACCGCCCCTTGCCCAAATAAAACAGCGTCAACCATCGCCCCGCGATTGAGGCAAAGGGCGGCCGCTTGCCGTACTTCTGCCTGCCCAAACCAGTTGGGATGCAGTTCTCTGTAGCCGCGAACGGGGGTAACTCCCAAACTGATTTGCTCGAAAATGAGGCTGTCCACGATGAGTGCGTTCACGTCGCCCGTTGCCGCCGCGTCCAGCACGGCGGGCAGGTCGCTGGTACCGAAATTGTCATTCAGGGCGATGTCGCACGCGCCCGATTGCAAGGCGGCGATGGCTTCGTCGGCGGTGGCGGTGATGTGGAAAGTGACGCTATCGACGCGGGGCAGCCCTTCGTCGGCGCGGTAATAGTGCGGGTTTTTGACAAAGTGCAACTGCTCGCCCGCCGTCCATTCATCCAGCACAAATGCGCCGTTGGCGATGGGGTTCGTGGTTGTTTCAACCGCCTCTTCCAACCCTGATGCGCTGTAGCGGCCGAGTTGATGGGCGGGCAATGGCTGCCAAACATTCAGAAAATAGCTGGGGTCAATCCAGCCGGGCAGCCCTGTCCATTGGATGATGTGGTCGTCGATTGGTTCGTAAACGGCCGTTTTATCCACCCTCTCTTTCTCCACATTGCTGTCGGGGTCGGCGGCGATATTGAAGCTGAAAAGCGAATCTCCAGCGGTGACGGCCGTGCCATCTGACCAGACCATCGGCTGTAATTTGAACGTCACCTGCATCTGGCTCATGGGGATGGGATCGCCCTCAAAGATGACCAAATCGCCATCACTGTTGAACAGTTGGTCGCCATACCCCAACGTGATGATGTTGCCATCCGCCCCGATGATTTTGTCGCCTGCGTCCACGCGCACTTCGCCGATGATTGCATCGCCATCCGCCAAATCGGGCAGCTTTTCCAGCCCCAACGGTTGGTAGCCGTACTCGTTTTGGCTGTACAAGCCTTCATAAAAGACGGCACGGATGTC
>CAYSDT010000632.1:0-1705 GCA_964429835.1 uncultured Ardenticatenaceae bacterium
AATTTGCAAATTGCATTTGATAATGTGTTGGTGACGGGTGATGAAACGGCCGTTGTAACCACCGACCCAGAACAGACGGAGTAAAGTAATGACTACGCTTTATATCGAATCGGAATCAATTATAGAGACTCAGCAACTCCTTTCTACCGCCATTAAAGGGGAAACATCTCGTCTAAAATTAGCATTAGAATCCGCTTATCAACGGTTGCTTCCCTTTGAAGAAAAATATCAGGTGAAATCAGCACAATTCATAGATGAAATGGCCGCTGAAGATTTAGATGGCGGTGATGATGAATATATCCAATGGGCTGGCGAATATCAGCTTATGGAACGATTGGCATATAAATTAGAGGCATTAAGGGCTATTACTTATCGTGATTCAGCATTACTTCACACAAACTAAACTGGAATTTGATCAGTTCACCTCTGCAAATTTTGTGCTGAATGTCTCTATTAATTTAGAAACACGCCCTGGCAACCAAGCATTTATAAGCGGATACGTCATATTTCTAGACAGATCAAGCCTTTTCTTCCGCGAATACTTGGATGCAACAACGAATACAGTCGATAAGTTAATGTATTCATACCATTATCAAGAGGCTAATAACACCTTGATTTTTCGATACGATAACGCCCAGCATAAGCCCCGCCTCCCTTTTCTGGAACACAAACACACCCCACCTGACCCCATCCAACACGCAAGCACACCAACAATACATGATGTGTTATTGGAAATTGCCGCACAACGCCGTTGGATTTGATAATACTTATTGCCATCACCCCCTCTGACTAAATCATGCGCGAAGAAATTGTACAGCGACTCCTTACCCTGAATCGAGAATTTTATAATGGCTTTGCCGATTCATTTTCGCACAGCCGCACTGAACCACAGCCCGGTTTTTTCCGACTATTGGAACTGTATCCAAAATTAGGCGGCCATCTGCTAGATGTTGGTTGCGGAGACGGCCGTTTTGGTCGTTTTTCCTTTGACCACAATACCATCACCCGTTACACGGGGATTGATCTCAGTTCTGGATTGCTGGACATTGCCAAAAGCAATGTGGACGGCAATTTTTACGAGCGTGACATGAGCCGCGCCGGCTTTTTAGATGGGATGGGGCAGTTTGACAGCATCGCTTGTTTGGCGGCGTTACAACATGTGCCAAGTCGGGCAAATCGGGTGCGATTATTGCAGGAATTTGGGGAACATTTGGCGACGAATGATAATTCGCGTTTACTCCTCTCCACATGGCAATTTATGAACAGCCCCCGCCAACAGCGCAAAGTCCAATCGTGGAACATCATCGGCCTTGAAGATGGTGATGTGGAAGAGAAGGATTATCTGCTGACGTGGAAACGGGACGGGCTAGGGTATCGGTACGTCTGCTTTGTGGATGAAGAAGAAACGGCCGTTTTAGCCGAAGCCGCCAATCTGGAAATTGAAGCCCAATTTTACAGCGATGGGCGCGAGAAAAATTTAAGTTTGTACACCATTCTTAAAAAACGCGATTCTTGAGGGGTATTTTTCGACATGGCGGTTAAAACCGCATCTACAATTGCAAAGTCGGCCTACGCCGACTAGATTTTAGTCGGCGTAGGCCGACTTTGCAGCCGTTGCCGCGAATTCATTCGCCATGCCCCCAAACTGAAATGCACCCTATTAACCATCCATTTTAGGCATATCAACAAGATTTGCTATACTACC
>CAYSDT010000633.1:0-1694 GCA_964429835.1 uncultured Ardenticatenaceae bacterium
GGCGATGTGGCCTACACCTTTGATGATGTGCTGTTGACCCCCAACTACTCGGAAGTGCTGCCCGCTAATGTGGATTTAAGCACGCAATTAACCAAAAATATCCGCTTGAATATCCCCGTCATTTCAGCGGCGATGGATACGGTGACGGAGGCAGATATGGCGGTTGGACTGGCGCGGCTGGGCGGCGTGGGCGTGATCCATCGCAATTTGTCCGTTGCCGAACAGGTGGGCGAGGTGGACAAAGTGAAGCGGTCGGAGGCGGGAATGATTGTCGATCCCATCACCTTGCGAGCGACGGACACATTGGCGCAAGCGGAGCAGTTGATGAGCCGCTACCACATTTCGGGCGTGCCGATTACAGATGTAAACGGCCGTTTACAGGGCATTCTAACCAATCGTGACATCCGCTTCGTCGAACCCGGTGAACAGCCCGTCGCCGACTTTATGACCAGCAAAAACGTCATCACCGCCCCCGTTGGCACAACTTTGGCGCAAGCAAAAGATATTTTGCACCAATATCGCATCGAAAAGCTGCCATTAGTGGATGATGGCGGTTATTTGAAGGGATTGATCACGGTCAAGGATATTTTGAAGAAAATTGATTACCCAGCGACGGTGACGGATAGTAACGGCCGTTTATTAGTCGCCGCCGCCATCGGCATTGGCGAAAAAGGGGTCAATCGTGTTGCCCGCATGATCGAATCAGGGTTGGACATCGTGGTGCTTGACACCGCGCACGGGCATAGCGCACTGGTGCTGGAAACAATCGGCAAAATCAAAAAGCGGTATCCCGCGCTGGAAATCATCGCGGGCAACGTGGCCGATGCGGTCGGCACACGCGCCCTCATCGAAGCAGGGGCGGATGCGGTTAAGGTGGGCATTGGCGCGGGGTCAATTTGCACGACGCGGATTGTGTCGGGGTCTGGTGTTCCTCAATTAACGGCCGTTCTCGACTGTGCCGCCGAAGCGCATAAACACGGCATTCCCTGCATCGCCGACGGCGGCATCAAATACAGCGGTGACATCGTGAAAGCGTTGGCGGCAGGGGCGGATGTAGTCATGCTGGGGTCAATGTTGGCTGGCTTGCGTGAAAGTCCCGGCGACATCATCTTATATGAAGGCAAGCGGTACAAAGTGTATCGCGGCATGGGCAGTTTGGGCGCAATGCAAGGGCATGGTGCTGACCGTTACGGCAGCGGCGTAGGCGCAAAAGGGGAGCGCAACAAGCTCGTCCCCGAAGGCGTAGAAGGGCAAGTTCCCTATCGTGGCGAATTAGGTGATGTGATTTACCAAATGATGGGCGGCTTGCGCTCTGGGATGGGGTATGTCGGCGCGGGGAGCATGGCTGAATTACACGAAAAAGCGCGATTTGTACGCATCACCAATGCGGGATTGCACGAAAGCCATCCGCACGGCATCGCCATCACGAAAGAAGCTCCAAATTATCAGATGCGGTAGCATGAGAGTGCATTTCAGTTTGGGGGCATGGCGAATGAATTCGCTGCAACGTGCAACAGGAAGTTGCTTGCAAAGTCGGCCTACGCCGACTAAAACCTAGTCGGCGTAGGCCGACTTTGCAAATGTAGGCGCGGTTTTAACCGCCATGCTACAAATTTGCTCCAAAACTGAAATGCACCCATAGCATGAATACAAATTGCGAGTGACGCTTTCTTATGTTACCATTCCCTCGCCTA
>CAYSDT010000634.1:0-1638 GCA_964429835.1 uncultured Ardenticatenaceae bacterium
GTTAACCACTACACTATACCCGCCATAAGACGAGGGGGATATTAGCATAAGATGCTGAGTTTGCAAGTTGACTACACAAATAATCCCACTTACAATCATTTTATAGTGATGTTCAGATTCAGAGAACACATGCCATAGAATAGGAGTTGTAATGGGTAGATGGACAGTTCAAGATCGCAATGGAAATACGATTTATTGCACAGAAGAACGCTGGCAGCATATTTTAGAATCACGCCCCGAACTAGAACCGTTTTTTGATAATTTACTCGACACAGTACGCACAGGACGACGTAAGCAAGACCCGCTAATGCCCAACGAGTATCGGTATTACAAACCATTCGATGAATTATTACCAGACAATAATCATTTTGTTGTCATCGTTATTTTCAAAACAGCTTTGAACGAAGACGGTCAATATATTCCCAATAATTTTGTCGTAACTGGATGGGCTAACTATATCCGACCGAAAAGGTGAATAAATGAATGAAATCAATTTCCATGAAACCAATACCATAGCGCATGATGGTACACCCGTGCGTTTCGTTTACGACCAAGATGCCGATATTTTGGAATTGTTTTTTGGAGAAAATGAAGTTGCAACAGGCGTTGAGCTAACCGATCACATCATGTTGCGTCTTAATAAGCAGGCAAGGCGTGCAGTCAGTTTGACAATGCGCCACTTTTCTATTTTGACAGAACGCACGATGTACGGGCCGCGCAGTTATCCCTTAACGAGTTTAGATGAATCCCCTGATGAGTTACGAGAGTTAGCTCTCCAGTTAATAACATCAATGCCTGTCAGCCAGTTTATGAAATTATCTCACTTTCAAGCGTCGCCAATGGAGCAAATCCCCTTTACTTATGTGGAAGCGCAACAGCCTGTGATGGCAATGATGGCCTGACGCTGCGCCGCAGTATCTTCTCAGTATTTCAGGAAGACCTGACAGGTTTTTTGAAGATACTTGTGCAAAACAAGAGGTCTTGATGAAACCAGTCAGGTCTTTACCCCAAGTTATTGAGATGTTACGCGCCGCACACGAAAATATCAATCAAACATAGGCACAACATCACCCATGATCGGCGGCTCATTCTTCCAGATCACATCCCATGAAGATTGCAGTGTCGCGGGTATTTCGCGGAGAGAGAACCATTTAATCCCCCGATACGGTTGTAAATCAGAAGAAACGCCAACCGCTTCAATCCCCAATTGCCGACAATTCAATAACGCTCGTGGCAGATGGAACTCTTGGGTGACAAGAATTGCCTCGTCAATTTGAAAAATGTTCTTCGCCCGATAACAGGTGTCATATGTGCGGCGGCCACCATAATCTGGCTGTACGTCGTCACCATCAACGCCCTGAGAAATAGCGTAGGCTTTCATTGCGCCCGGCTCATCATAATTTTCAAACCGATTATCGCCGCTCACTAGCAATTTTTGAACCGTTCCCGCCTCGTACAACGTGATGGCAACATCCATGCGGTCACGCAACACGTCGCTCAATGTCCCATCGCGGCCAAGCCCTGCGCCAAAAACAACGGCAACTTGGGCGACGGGTACAGTGTCGATGGGGTAAATTTTTCGTCCATAATACTGCTGAACCGCAAATCGCCAGACGAGAGGGATGACGATCAGGAAGA
>CAYSDT010000635.1:0-1637 GCA_964429835.1 uncultured Ardenticatenaceae bacterium
CGCAAGATGCGCGGTGGCGATTGGGTGCAATCTATGATGGTGGATGGTGGCGTAGACCTGACAGGTTTTCCAAAACCTGTCAGGTCTGCGCCACCATCTAAAACGGCCGTTATTCCCCCATCCAACGCTGCCAACGCCATCGCCGCTGTCTGTGCTGGCGGTTCGCCCGTGCGATTGGCACTGGTGGCGGCCACTGCACCGCCCGCCGCTTGAATAAACGCCCGCGCTGTCGCCGAATCTGGTACGCGCACCGCGATTGTGTCGTTGGGCGATAAATTCGCGGGCAAATCGGGGCGACGGGGGACGATGATCGTCAGTGCGCCCGGCCAATGTTGCGCCATCAATTCATGGGCGACGGGCGGCACGTTGACGGCTACTTGTGCTACGTCGTCAAGTGTTGCCAGCAGGACGGGAATCGCTTTGGAAAACGGCCGTTCTTTCACCGCGTACAGTCGGGCGATGGCGTTCTCGTCGAATGGATTCGCGCCCACGCCATACACCGTGTCGGTGGGGAAGGCGATGAGACGGCCGTTTTTAAGAGAAGCCGCCGCTGTTTCGATGTTCTCATCCGTCGCTGCCAACAGTTGGGTATCAATTTTTTTGTTGTTAATTATCACAAAGCGGTCATGTCCCGCCAAGTCGGTTTGCAGGGTGATTTCTGCATTTGGAAAGATGGATCGGGCGCGATTAACGGCCGTTTCCCCCTGTTTCCACCCGATTTCCAATAAAATAAGACCATCGGGTGCAAGCCGTGTAATCGCCTGTTTCAGTAGTGCTTCTATTAAATCCAGCCCATCTTCGCCGCCCACGAGGGCGAGGGCTGGCTCGTGAAATTTTACCCCATCATCTAATGATGTCCACTCCGCCTGAGTGATGTAGGGTAGATTGGCGGCGATAATATCGAAACGTTCATCTGTGCCTGCCAATAAATCGCTTTGCAAAAAGGTGATGCGGTCGGGGGCAAATATCGCCCCGTTTTCAGCGGCGATGGTGAGTGCGGCGGGGGAAATATCAACGGCCGTTATTTCACACTGCGGCAATCGCCGTGCCAAGCTGATAGCGATGCAACCGCTGCCTGTGCCAACATCCACGATTTTGGATACTCTATTTGCCATCGCCCACGAAACGGCCGTTTCTACCAACTGTTCCGTTTCCGGACGTGGAATCAGCACATCAGGCGTGACGCGCAAATCAATATCCATAAACGGGGCTGTGCCAATCAGGTAGGGAATGGGGGTTGATTGTGCCGCTTGCGTTAGCAGATCGACGTATTGCCGAGATTGTTCGGCGGTTAATTCCTCATCATCGTAGCCGATGAGATAGCTGTGGCTGACGTTGAGCAGGTGTTGCAGCAACAATCGTGCGTCAAGCGCGGGCGTGGGGGAGGTGGTGAGTTGCAAACGGCCGTTTGCTAAGGTGGTACGGATGTTCATTCTGTTTACATAAAAAGTGCATTGCTATTTGCAATGCACTTTCAAATTTATTCGGGTTGTATGAATCAAAGAAACGATGTTAATCAGCGTCTCTGGTATCATCTAATTTTTGTACTTCATCAACGCTTAATCCTGTTAGGTCGCTAACGGCGATCACATCATGGTAAGAGAGTAATTGAAGTGCAATACGACGCGCAGTCTCTA
>CAYSDT010000636.1:0-1632 GCA_964429835.1 uncultured Ardenticatenaceae bacterium
TCATATTCGCTATGCGAATGTCGGAAAATGAAGCGTTACTTGTTTTAGAACGGCCGTTTACCCTGACAGACGATTCCCTCGCCCTTTTCACACTCATGCTGGCGGGGATGGGGCTGTTGTTCGCTCTCTCCGTCTGGATTCCAGCCAAACAAGCGTTCATTCCACTTGCCATCACGGCCATCGCCCCCCTTGCGGCGGCGGTGATGGTGCAACCATTGACGTTCGCTCCCCTCTTCTTACTACTCACTTTTGCCATTATTGCACCCATCGCCCAAGGGCAAGCGGCAACCCGCTACCTTTTCATCGGCGTAATCGCTGTCCCCGCCCTGCTGTTGGTTGATTGGATGGGGTCACAATCACTACCCACGTTTTCAGTGACGATACTATGGCTGATGTTGCTGGCAACGGCCGTTTTATCGGCATCATTCCCGTTCATCGCGTGGGTGCGCCCGCTGGTGCAGGAAACGGAAGGATTAACGGCCGTTTATATTTTCAGCATCGCACAATTGGGAATAACGGCCGTTTTGTTCACATTTCTGCACGAACAAGCGTGGTTGTTGGACGATTCCACGTTCACCGCTGGCTTACGCTGGGGCGGGGCAATGACGGCCTTACTCGGCGGACTGACCGCCCTCACCCCGAACGCATCGCCCAAAAAGATGCTGGGCAGTTTACTGCTGGTCAACATGGGCGTGATGGCGTGGGGATTTACGCTGACTGCTGATTTAGGATGGGAAACGGCCGTTTCTATTCATATCGGTCGCTTCATTGGCCTGCTGTTGGCGGGGATTGGACTACATTTGGCGACAACATCCCGTTTTCAAAAATTAGGGATGGGGCTGTTTGCCTATGGCGGATTTACATTGCTAGGACTGCCGTTGACGGCTGGATTTATGGGAATGTGGGATGGTTTAACGGCCGTTAATGCAGGCTGGCCGTTGTTTTTGATGGTAGTTGGGATAGGAACGGCCGTTTATGGGTTCATCCGCCATCTTTTGCTAAATGAGACACTGATTACACAAATGGACACAGATAGGGCATCTAAATAAATGATACAAAACGAAGCCCATTGGTACGCCCTACACGTCAAACCGCACAAAGAGCGTGCCGTTTACGAGCAACTCCTCGCCCGTGACATTACGGCGTATTACCCACATGTGCGGGTGAAGCCCAAAAACCCACGATCACGAAAAGAACGGCCGTATTTTCCTGGCTACCTTTTCGCCTACATCAACTTGGTTGAGTATGGAGTCAACGCCCTTTCATGGATACCTGGCAGCCATCGCCTTGTTGAATTTGGCGGGCAGCCAGCCATCGTTCCCGACCAACTGCTTACACAGTTACAAGAAACCATCGCCGCCCAAAACGAAGCTCAACTTTCATTGAACAAGTTCAAGAAAGGGGATAGAATTCGCATTATTGGCGGGGCATTTGACGGTTACGATGCCATTTTTGATACGCAGTTAACAGATGGAGATCGCGTACAAGTTTTGCTATCGTTTTTAAGTCGTTATCCACAGCCTCTACAGTTAGATGCTGATGATATTCAACTGACATAACCTCCTCCAAGTCGTACCACCCACATTACGGCACAGTTTTATAAAACAAAAATCAGGGGAAAGACCTGACAGG
>CAYSDT010000637.1:0-1606 GCA_964429835.1 uncultured Ardenticatenaceae bacterium
CCAACTTATGCGTCCAAAAAGCAACCGTGGGGATTGTTCGCCATCGGTATCATCGCCGTGCTGCTTCTCATCCTTTTTGTGGGGCGCGGTTTATTGGGCGATGGGGCTGAGGTGGCCGAATCGCCTATGGCAGTTGGGCTAATAATGCCGACAGATGCGGCCGACGAGGTGGTGATGGTGGAAGAAACGGCCACTTCGACATTGCTCAGTACAGGCGTTATCCCCATCGATCCCACGCCGTCCATCGAAGCGATGGCAACTGATGCAGTTGAAACCATCGCCCCTGCGGAAACGGCCGTTGATGCACCAGCCCCAACCGATGCCCAACCAGCCATCGCCCCCACTGTTTTGTACCCAAACGGCCGTCGGTTGGAACTGCTTTACAACCCCACCAGCTTCTACGTTTTCAACGCCACCGCTGAACAAATCAGAATCAGCACACTGCTGTTTGAAGCCCTCAATGCCGATGGCAACCCCGTTGGTTACAATTTTGATGGGTATCGCTGGTCACAATTTTACAGTTTTGCCGCCAGCAACGGTTGCGTTCGGCTGGAAATGGCAAAAATGAACGGTTATTTACGCCCAAGCAAATGCCATGCGTACAATAGCACCATCACCCCGCCCGAAAACGACCCGCAACACTTTTGGCTTGAGCGGCCAGATGTCGCCCAATTTCGCGTTTTATATGAAGGCGAAGAAGTTGCCCGTTGCCCCGTTCCCGGCGACTATTGCGAGGTCTACATTCCATGAGTGAAGATCGATTGATCGGCCAACAGCTAGACGAATATCGGCTCGAAAAATTGCTGGGGCAAGGCGGCATGGCACGGGTTTATCGCGGCTTGGATGTCGGTTTGAAGCGGTACGCGGCCATCAAAATTATCGACACCCCTTTCCGACAAGACGAAGAATATCTGCGCCGTTTTGGTGTGGAAGCGCAAGCCATCGCCCAATTAGATCACCCCAATATCGTCAGCGTTTATCGGTATGGACAGGCGCAAGATGTGTTGTACATGGCGATGAAATATGTCGAAGGCGCGGATTTGAACATCATCTTGTCTGGCTATGAAAAAAACGGGGAGCTAATGGCGTGGGACGATGCGATGCGTGTCCTGCGGGAAATCACCTCCGCGCTGGATTATGCCCACAGCAAAGGTGTGATCCATCGGGACATCAAGCCGTCAAACATCATGCTGGACAGCGAAGGACGCGCCTATCTGACCGATTTTGGCTTGGTTTTGCTGACCGCACAAGGCACACAAGGGCAGATTTTCGGCACACCGCAATACATCGCCCCTGAGCAAGCGATTTCATCTGCTGGGGCTGTGCCGCAAAGCGATTTATACGCCATCGGTGTCATTTTATATCGGATGGTGACTGGCACATTGCCATTTAACCACGAAGATATGCTTGAAATTGCGATGTTACACATGACGGAAGAGCCGCCGCCGCCAAGCCAGCATCGCCCTGAAATCAGCTACGCATTGGAAAGTATCATCCTGAAAAGTTTGGCAAAAGAGCCGCGTGATCGATACCCTGATGGCGCGGCGTTAATCGCCGCGCTCGAAGCCATCGGGCAAGAAATTCCTCCGCCAGCGATGGCTCCCGC
>CAYSDT010000638.1:0-1601 GCA_964429835.1 uncultured Ardenticatenaceae bacterium
ACCCGATCCGCCTCGCCGACCCAACTGTTTTGTTGCCGCGCAATCGCCTGCGCGACTGTCAAGCCGTTCAGGGCGGCACGGTTGAGCGTGTCTAATAGTTGGCTGACAATTTGCTGTGGGCGCAAGCGTAAGCCGACGAACGATCCCTCTTCCAACAGCGGGGTGACAATTTGCCACATCAACAGTTGGGCTAAATCGTAGCTTAATAAGGTGGGCGGGCGATGGGGATCGGTGAATCCAGCGTCACGCGCCAGCAGCGGCCAAAACAGAAGGATCATCTGCTGTGCCATCTGATTGTACGTCGTGATATTGAGGTCAGTGTATGGGCCAGCATCGGCGTTGTGTATGTAATGAAGGAAGCCATCACGTCGGCCTGCTTCGGCCACGAGGGTGAGGATGGTGTAGGCAGGTTCGCCGTGTTGGAGAAGGGTGAGGAGGTGATGGTGTAAAACGGCCGTTTTGCCCGTGCCAACTGCGCCAAGCAGAAAAACGGAGCCATCAACGCTGAGTGCGTCTTGTTGGGTGCTGGTGAATTCAATCATCAGGGCTGTATTGTGCCGTAGAATGGGGGATGTGTCATATTGTGATTGGGTTGTTGTGTGGGGAGCGAAAACGGCCGTTAATAACGGCCGTTTTTATTTCCAACTATCCACTATAAACCAGTAAAACGGCCGTTAAAAATAGGCCAATTCCATTGCAGGCTTGGTACTCAATTCCATCATTTCCCACAGATACTCAGGGGCAAAGTCCGCGCCGTTAGGCCATTCAATTGTACGACCTGTCAGCGTGAAATCTTGGAATAGTTCGATATTCTTTAGCGGTTCAAAGACTTCTCCATACAGTTCTGTTTCCAGATCAACCGCCCCTTCAGCACCATTATTGAACTTCAATTTTAATGTGTAACGCTTATCATACTCGGCATCTATCACATGTAGAAACATTGATTACCTCGATTAGTCTAAGGGCGTAATATCCAGTAAAGTTTGACGATTCCGTGCGCGTGTCCAGTTCTCTTCAAGTTCTTCTTGATATTCATCTAACCAGTTCCAAAGCATTCTTAATGCCCTGCGTGGCATCTTGCCAGTTACATTCCCGTTTGCAATTTCAACCGTGGCCTCATAATCTTGATACTCTGCATGAAAATGCGGCGGCGAATGATCGTTATAGTTCATCGTAATTTTGATTCCATAGAATCGTGAAATTGTTGGCATATTCTTCTCTCGTTTTCCAGACCATTTAATATCTTCTGTGTTGATTATAACAGAAAACGGCCGTTTTTGTTCCCCCCTTCCCCCACCACGCTCTCCACCATAATCGTGCCATGATGCGCTTCCACCAACTGCTTGGCAATCGCCAAGCCAAGCCCCGCACCACACCATCCGCATGTGAACGCGCCACATCGCCGCGCCAGAAGCGGTCAAAAATGTACGGCAGTTCCTCAGCGGGAATGATAATTTAAAGTAACCTTTGGGCTACTGATTTCGCTGATTATGCTGGTCTTTTGTAATATACTTCACCAACATAAAATAAGAGTCCACTGAAAAAAGTTCAACTTTTACCCAATAAGGCATAAATTCTGTCGAGACAAAAAGTTGAACTTT
>CAYSDT010000639.1:0-1599 GCA_964429835.1 uncultured Ardenticatenaceae bacterium
GCCATCAATAAATCCCAACTGGTTTCTTTTGCCCCTTGAAAAAAGCTCAGCCCTAATGTCACTGTGAATTTATCGGGGTCGTTGAGGTAAATAAGCGGCCCCATGAAATCGTTCCACACATCGGTGAAGGTGAAAACAGCGACCAATACGATGGCGGGCATGGAGATGGGCGCAATAATATGGCGTAATATCTGTAAGCGATTGGCACCGTCAATGGTGGCGGCTGCATCCAAATCAAGCGGAATGGTCATCATATATTGACGCATCAGAAAGATGAGGAATGGGCTGCCGCCAAATGCGGGCAGTATTAGCGGCAAATAGGTGTTAACCCAGCCTAATTTAGCAAATAAGATGAATTGCGGGACTAATGTGACTTGTCTGGGAATCATCAATGTTGCCAATAAGACGAAAAACAGAATGTTGCGACCAGGAAAGCGTAAACGGGCGAAACCGTAAGCGACCAATGTGCAGGAAAGCACTTGTCCAAAGACGTTCCAGATGACCAAGACAGTGGAGTTAATTAGGAATTTACCGAACGGTACTTCGCGGAAAACTTGGGCAAAATTGTCCCAAACGGCGGGGTTGGGAACCCACGCGGGGGGAATTTGGAATAGCTGATCGTCTCCCTTTAGAGCCGTGGCGAACATCCAGTAAAAGGGGATGAGGAAAACGATGGCAAAGAGGATCAGGATGGTGTAGCCGCGCACAGTTGTGAATAGAGAACGGCCGTTTATCTTTGAAAAATTAAACATGACAATCTCCTAATCGCGCTCGGCTTCGTAATGAACCCATAACGCAGAACTGCGAAAAACGACAATTGTGAATGCCAGAATGATGGCAAACAAAACCCATGCCAACGCTGACGCATACCCCATCCGCAACGATTCCCACGCTTTATTGTAGATGTAGAGCATATAAAAGAAGGTTGATTTCATCGGCCCGCCGCCTGTGGCAACGAAGGAGGAGGTGAATGTTTGGAACACGCCAATCAATCCCATAATTAAGAGGTAGAAGATGGTGGGGCTTAACATGGGGATGGTGATGAAGCGGAATTTTTGCCATTCCGTAGCACCATCTACCAATGCCGCTTCGTATAAATGCTCAGGGATGTTTTGCAAGCCAGCAAGATAGATGACGGCACTGCCGCCAACCCCCCACAAGCCGATCATCACAATGCCGTAGAGGGCGGTTCGGGGATCGCCAAACCAGTTTGGCCCGTCAATGCCGACCCATGCGAGAACGGTGTTGACTAAGCCAAAACGGCCGTTTAACACCCAGACCCACACCAGCGTTGCCGCAATGCTTGGCACAACATATGGCAGATAAAGCATGGTGCGAAAAACACCAACCCCCTTCAATTTAAGATGCAAAGCCATCGCCATTGCCAAACCGACAATGGTTGCTAATGGCAGATAGATGGCTGCATAAGAAAACGTCACCAGCAGGGCTTGTCTGAAATCTTTGTCGGCAGTAAAAATGCGCTCATAATTTGCAAGCCCAACCCATTTTGGGTCGCCAACGATGTTCCAGCGCGTGAAGCTGATATACAGCGAGAAAAGCATTGGCCCAACGGTGAAAAGCAGAAAACCGATGAGCCAC
>CAYSDT010000640.1:0-1595 GCA_964429835.1 uncultured Ardenticatenaceae bacterium
TTTATTATTTGGGGGAAAAACGGCCGTTTACCTTCCATCGCCAATCGCTTAATTTCTTTGGGAATCCATTGTTGCAAATGATGATGCTCCTCTGTATAAGCGTCGGGCAAGTGGGTCAACTTTTCTTGTATCGCAAAAAGGCAGTCTCCATATAACAATATGGGATCAATTTCTGCCATGCGCTCCATATAGTCCAGTCCAAGAATTGCCTTGTATCGTGCCAGAAAACCTTCTGCTTCGTTTGCAAAATAAGTTGCGGCCGAACGGGTAGAAATCAAATGCAGGATGGGGGCGGGGGAAGTGAATGTGCAGATGGTTTGGGATTCGTTGCTATGAATTTGCAACTCTGCACCAAAGGTAAACGCCTCGACCTCTTTATTACGTCGATCACGAATGATGAGACGACCTGGTAATACGCTGCGTCGATACCCATCGCGCCATGGATGGTGAATAGTTATGTGTTCAATATGATATGTGGGCGAATTTGCCCAAAACGCAACGTTCGTTGGATCAAAATGCCGCTGAGTTGGCTGCGTGTGCATGACGACATCAAAACGTGGGTGTCCAGGCGCGTCATCATATGTAGCTGGGAAAAATATATAGCCCAAATCAGGCTCGTTCTTCAAATTTAAGTTATTCATATCCATTCTCCGTAACATCTCAATAACTTGGGGTAACGACCTGACAGGTTTTATCAAGACATCTTGTTTTACACGAGTATCTTCAAAAACCTGTCAGGTCTCCCCGAAATACTGAGAAGATACCATTCTCCTGTAAACTGATGCACCACTCTACCCCATCTGCACATACCCTTCGCGCAGCGCATACAAAGCGGCTTGTGTGCGGTTAGCCAGATGCAATTTGTGCAAAATATGGCTGACATGCGAGCGAATGGTGCGCTCGCTGATGACCAGCTTATCCGCTATTTCCTGATTACTTAACCCTTGCGCGATAAATTTTAATATCTCCAACTCGCGTTCAGTGAGCGGCTCTTTTGTCGGCGGCAAGGGGGTTGGCTTATTCAGTTCTTGAATAACCTTGTGGGCGATGATGGGGTGCAGGGACGAACGGCCGTTATACACATCCCGTATCGCGTTCAATAAATCCGTAGGGGATGAATCTTTGAGCAGATAGCCCAACGCCCCCGCTTTGATTGCTGAAAAGACATGATCATCGTCGGCAAAGCTGGTGACGACGAGGATGCGTGCATCTGGCAAGGCTTGTTTAACGGCCGTTATCACCTCCACCCCCGTTTTTTTCGGCATTTGCAAGTCGAGCAACGTCACATCAGGATTAAGGGACAGGATTTCAGAAATTGCCGTCTCGCCATTATCCGCCGCGCCGATAAGCCGCATGTCTGGCTCAGTGGACAGCAAGGCGCGGACTCCTTCACGGACAAGGGTATGATCATCGGCGTGGAAGATTGTAATACTATTTTTCATCATCACTCCTGTACTATCTCGATAAACCGCAAAAAAGACCTGACAGGTTTCATTAGGGTGTGTTTCAAATGAGTTGCACGGCGGTTGAAACCGCTGCAACGGCTGCAAAGTCGGCCTTCGCCGACTAGAACCCAGTCGGCGAAGGCCGACTTT
>CAYSDT010000641.1:0-1587 GCA_964429835.1 uncultured Ardenticatenaceae bacterium
AGATAAGCGAGCAGCCCAGCCAACCCAGCCGCGCCGACGATGAGCAGGTGGTAAAGGAAAGAGGAGATGGAATCTTCCAATCCCAATCCCATCACAAAAACCATCGCCCCATAAGCGGCTAAACCCGTCACCGCCGCCGCCAGCAACGATTGCAACAAGGCGCGGACGATGCCGTAGCCCGACAGTTTGCCCACATGCCGCCGCAACAACCAAAACATAACGGCCGTGTGTACGATGTGTTTGACGGCATCAGCAACCATCAAGCTGTACAGGCCGATTGAATCGACGAGAACAACGGCCGTTATTACATAAATCACCACACTGAACACGCCAACAGCCGCCGGCCGCCATGTGTCTTTCCGTGCATACGACGCAAAAACGAGCATCTGATCAACGGCGGCGAACGGCAGTCCAATCAGGTAAACACGCAACACTTGGGCGGTGATTTGTGAATTTTCAGGCGTAAATCGGCCGCGCTCAAAGAGCAAAATAACGATGGGCAACGCCAGCACGAACAGCCCCGCCGTTGCTGGCAAAATGAGGGTGATGACCAATCGAATACCATCGGCCAACGTCTGGCGATACGCGGGCAGACGATCCACCGCTTGGCGCGAAAGTGTTGGCAATGTCGCCATTGACAAGGCGGTGACGACCAAACCGAGCGGGAATTGGTACAGCGTGGTGGCGAATTTCATGTACGAAATGCTCTGATCGCCAACGCTGGTCGCCAGCCGATAGCTGAATGCGACCGCCGCTTGGCTGACCAACAGCCCGGCCACGATGGGCGCGTACAGTTTCAAAATACGACGGATGGCAGGATGTTGCCAATTCAAATTCCAGCGTAACCGCGCATCGCGCAGCCCAATCCATTGCAAAATGACTTGCAAAACTGCGCCAATTAACATGCCGTACACAAGGCTTTCGATTTTGTCAGGATTAAGCAGGGCGACGACGACAATCGTGCCGTTGAAGACCGCGCTCATAAAGGCGGGTAGGGCAAAGCGGCGCAGGGCGTACAAAACCGCGCTTAAAACGGTGGCGATGCCGAGAAAGAGGACGGCGGGGGCGGCTAGGCGCATCAAATGGATGCTGGTTTCGCGCAGGGCGGGGTTTTGGAACTCGTTTGCGCCGACAAGATCGGCGATGAACGGGGCGGCGAGTTCGATGAAAATAACAACGGCCGTTAATGCAATCAACGCAATCGTCAGCACCATGCTGACCAATTCCCACAACGCCTCGCGTCGCTCTTTGGCCGCATATTCGCTGAACACGGGAACAAGAGCCGAGTTCACCATGCCGCCGATGATCAGCTCGTACAAGCTCATCGGCACATACGCCGCGACCTCAAATGCACTGAGCAATCCAGACGCGCCAAACAAGCTCGCTTTCACGATTTCGCGCGTCATCCCCAGCACGCGGCTGATGACGTTAGCAATGGCTAAAATGGTGGCGGCTTTGATGATGCCTTGTTGTTCAGTAACGGCCGTTTGTTCTTCTTCGCTCAAATTATCTCCTGTAGTTATGTCGTAGGGGCGGTTTGCGAATCGCCCCTACACGAGCGCGGCATTGTAGGCGATTGCAGAAGGG
>CAYSDT010000642.1:0-1585 GCA_964429835.1 uncultured Ardenticatenaceae bacterium
ATGAACAAACTCCCCATCTTCCCCCTGCTCTTATTACTTTTAGCCGCCTGCACCCCATCTGTCCAGAGCGACGACCTAGAGAACGTCTACCTGCCAACCGTCGCCAATGCGGGCGATATTTGGCAGCCAACAGTGGGAACGAGTTGGCAATATCAACTCAGCGGCACGGTGGACACGTCGATTGATGCAGAGGTTTATGTGGTGGATATGGTGGACACGCCACAATCCACGATTGATGAATTACATGCAAACGGCCGTTTTGTAATCTGCTATTTCAGTGCAGGAAGTTGGGAAAATTACCGCGATGATGCCGACGATTTCCCGCCATCGGTGCTGGGCAACGTGCTGGATGGCTGGCCTGACGAAAAATGGCTTGACATTCGTGAAATTGATCTGCTTGCGTCCATCATGCGAGCGCGGCTGGATGTGGCCGTCAGCAAACAGTGCGACGGCGTTGACCCCGACAATGTGGATGGCTACACGAATGACAGCGGCTTCCCCCTCACCTACGCCGATCAAGTGGCGTACAACCGCTGGATGGTGGGCGAAGCGCACAGTCGCGGCCTCGCCATCGGCTTGAAAAACGGGCTGGAGCAAATTCCCGAACTCGTCAGCGAGTATGAATGGGAAATCAACGAGCAATGTTTTGAATTTGAGGAGTGTGAAACGCTGCTGCCTTTTATCGAGGCGGGTAAGCCTGTTTGGAATGTGGAATATGTAGAAGAAGGGGCGACTTTGCCTGATTTTTGTCCCCAAGCCAACGCTTACAATTTCGATTCTCTGCTCAAAGAGTATGATCTGGGCAGTTGGCGGGAATCGTGCCGTTAAAATGGGTTAAGTGCGACGCACCTTCGGAGGTGCGTCGCACTTAGCGCATTTTGCGCTCCAGCCGTTGGCAGCGATGGGCTAGTTCGGCTTGGGCGATGGGGTCGTTTGTCAGGGTGATGGCTTGATCTGTCCAGAAAACGGCCGTTTTTAACTCCCCCGTCTGCCATTCATAATGTTTTGCCAGTTCCACATGCGCCGTCACATCATCAAAACTCGTCGCCGCGAATTGCTGCCATAACGGCAACGCCTCCTCGCGCCGATTTTGCCGCTTGAACAGCAACGCCAGCCGCGCCAGCGATTGGTGAAAAATGGGCAACGGTAAATCGCCATCCAATGCTAACTTTAAGCATTGCTCAGCCATCGCCCCATCGCCCAAATCGGCTTGCCAACGCCCCAAACTGAATAAGTCGATAGGATGGTCGGCGGGGTCGGGCTGCCCAAATTGACGGAGAATTTCAGCCGCCAACGTCACCATCGACAACATATCTAGTTCATTATGATAGAAGACCCGCGCCATCTGACGGCCGTCGCCATCGGCCAAATAGCGGTGGTACAAGGCGGGAATGAGTGCGCCGGGTATGTCTTGATGGGTGCGGTGTACGCCGAGCAGCCGCTCTTCCAAATTGCCCAACGAGCATGAGCCAAAGCGGTGTTTCCACAGGCGGCGGGCGGGGTGCAGCAGGTCAAAATGGGGCAAATCGTGCAGTGGGCTGGGCAGGCGATTCATGAGAAAACGGCCGTTTAGCAGTGGAATATC
>CAYSDT010000643.1:0-1583 GCA_964429835.1 uncultured Ardenticatenaceae bacterium
TGATGGCACCTGTCGGCTTTAGCTGCGAGCAGGCGTTCTCCATCTCTGCGCCGTAACGTATTTTCTCGATATTTCGGGAAAAGCTGACGGTTTTTTTTATGGTACTGGACATTGGCGGAAATTGATTTTCAGTCGAAGTGTAGGGGCGGTTCGCGAACCGCCCCTACTGGACAGGAAAACAAAAAATACCAAACTCTAGTACGGTATTCATGCAAAACAATGGGTGCTGGCGAAACCTGTCAGGTTTTTATTCTGTAAAAAGAAGGCATTATGAACAAGATGTTGCTGTGGATCATCATTTTTGGCGTATTGGTGGCGGGATGTCAACAAGTGGAAGATGCAGAAGATATGGAGCATGTGGAAACGGCCGTTTCCATCCCCACACCAACAGTTCCCCCAGCTTCCCCCACATCCCCCACCGCAACCCATCTTCCCGCTACCGCCACACCGCCAGACGAAAAGGTGGCAAATGTGGCATTGGAAGATGTTGAGCATTGGTTCTACTATCTTGGTTTTGAGCCAGATGGTGAGGTTTTACAGCAAACGGCCGTTTCTGATTATGATCTCATCGTGATGGAACCAATCGTTACCGATCAGGAAAATACCGATTTCCCCATCGCCCAAGTTGTGGCTGATTTTCACAATGCCGCCCATCCCAAAATAGTCATCGCCTACATTGATATTGGACAGGCAGAAGATTGGCGCACTTATTGGCAGCCCGATTGGGGCATTGGCAATCCAGAATGGATTGTCGCCAATGACCCCGACGGCTGGGAGGGCAATTACCCCGTCGCCTTTTGGGATGAAGAGTGGCAGGACATTTGGCTCGACCCGCAGGATGGGTACATTCAACTGCTGTTAGATGCTGGCTTTGACGGCATTTATTTGGATTGGGTGGAAGCGTATTCCGATGAAAATGTGATCGATGCTGCTGACGAAGCGGGCGTGGATGCGGAAGATGAAATGGTGGAGTGGGTGCGGGCGTTGGGCGAATACGGCCGTTTGCAAAACCCAAATTTCATCGTCATCGCCCAAAACGCGCCTGAATTAGTCGAAAATGATGAATATACGGCCGTTATTGACGGTTTAGCACAGGAACAGACATGGTTTGATGGTGCCGCCGACAATAATCCGCCCGGCGATTGCCCGTTGCCCAGCACCGAAGATGACATCGACACGGACGAATACTACGACGCGCTTCCTTCGTTATGTCAACAGATGTATGATGATTTTCCTGACAGCACGTTGCACGTCAGCAGTGAATGGTATTTAGAGTATCTGACGATGGCACAAGAAAAAGGACTGCCTGTGTTGACGATTGATTACGCCGTGCAAAAGAAGAATGTGAATTGGATTTACACCACGTCCAGCCAATACGGATTCGTCCCATTTACCAGTGAACGTGCGCTTGATGTGTACCAGCCTGTGAGAGAATGATATTGCGTTAATGCGATTGTTTTAACGCGGATATGGGTGAACGCTGATAAAAATCCTGTTTTTCGTCAGCGTTCACCCGTATCCGCGTCCTAAAAGTGCGTTTGAATGTACCGCGCCGCTTTGCTGATTGGCAATTCACGGCTGGA
>CAYSDT010000644.1:0-1577 GCA_964429835.1 uncultured Ardenticatenaceae bacterium
CATTGGCGTACTGCACAGGCACAACCATCCCCTCCGCCCCCGTGCGAACAGTTGCGGCGGCTGCGGCGGGGATGGAAACGGCCGTTTCACCGTCCACTGGCCGATTCTGCCACACAAAATAACCGCCAATCAGCACCACAATGCCAACCACACCAACAATAATCCATTTTTTATTCATAGGTAACCCTTAAAACAAAAGGACGTGGCAATGCCACGCCCTATAATTCATACCAGAAAACAAGTAAGTTATGATTGATAATTTGATACAGATTCGATCATTAAACTAAACGGCCGTTCGTCACCCTCACCAAACCCTTCAGACATTAGCTTTCTATAATATTTATACAGATTCGTTAATTCGGGGCGATCAAGTTCATACAAACCAATCGTCTCAACAGCTTTCTGGTGATACGAATCAGAAATACCTGGCTTGGGTTCTATTTTTAGTAAGATGGGATTAACCCATAAATATGCTTCGGGGTCTTCACGATCTGGCTTAATGCACCCCTCGTGATCACTATCACCTTTCGCTTGATTGCAATCACGACATATCAAAAACAGGTTACGCCAAACGTAAGCGGCTAAGGGATGCCCCGTTTTAGAACGAAAATGCTCTATTTCTCGCCCACTAAAAAGCGGCGTTTCACAAAAAGCGCATTTGTTATGATGCCACACCGCCATCTCTTCAACTGCGTATTTGTTTATCCCTTTTTTCTTGAACTGCGGCCAAGCCCATCGGTCACTATCACAATCTTTAGCCAGCCAGCGTCCCGTCCATTTCTTAACTTGCTTGCGCGTCCAAAAGTCAGGGGCAGGGCTGCGATGTAATTGGATCATGCAATTGCCCCTCCGCGTTGAGAAAAAGCCATCAAATTGTTCAACCATGGGTTCACCGTCGCTAATTCTTCCAACAGCGCATCATGTTCTGCCTTCTCTTGTAGAGAAATACGACCTGCTGCATTTTCTCTAGCCAATTCGCTTAACCGTTCCATTTTTTGCTCCACTTCTGGCGGGTACAGACTGGAAACAAACGATTTTTCCAAAACAAGATCGGCTGGATACCCATAAAATTCGTCAAAACCAGCTTCGACTTGTAATTTCCCATCTTCATCTTTATAAATTTGAAAAACTTGCGCGTCATCAGTTGACCCTAACACAAACGGGCTGTGCGTTGTGGCGATAACATGGGTTTCTGGCAGTAATTGTGAAATAAGCGGCATAATTTGCCGTTGCCACTCTGGATGCAGATGCGAATCAATCTCATCCACTAAAACAAGACCTGGTGCAAGCACTGCATCCGTCGGGTTTTTCCAACTGACCCGTGATGCTTTCATTAAATAGTCCAATATCCAGCTTAAAAGATTGCGCGTACCATCACTAAGTTGAGCCATTGTCAATACAGAGCCGTTTTGCTGAACTTCTAATCGCAATGGATTACGCTTTACCTGAAAAGAGATTGGAATGCCCAAATTCTCCGTGAACATTTTTTCAACACGACCAATTGCTTGTAAATAAGCGTCCGCTTCACCTACTCGCCCTTCAGCAGTAGCCAACGCATGATTAACTTTCTGATCCTT
>CAYSDT010000645.1:0-1566 GCA_964429835.1 uncultured Ardenticatenaceae bacterium
CCGCCAACCCAATGCCAACGGCAACGCTCTGCTTTTCGGCGTGCATGGCGATGAGTTTGTGGCGCGGCCAATCGCGGAAACAGGTTGTTAAATCGGGCAGTTCGTCCACGCGCAAGGGGCCGAAGGTGTCGTTGAGGTAAATTTTGAGAGCAACGGCCGTTTTTGCCAATTCAGGCAGATGGTGCAGTTGTCCCGGTTCCGCCCCCGCAAATAAGCCGATGTCGCAACGGGCATCCCGCTGGGCTAAACCCATCGCCCCCGCCAATGCAGCAGGGGTGCTGAGCGGCGGGCTGGTGTTGGGCATTCCTAATACCATCGTGATGCCGCCAGCGAGGGCGGCGGCGGTTGCGGTGTCAAAATCTTCTTTATGTTCGCCGCCAGGGACGCGCAGATGGGTATGCACGTCGATGAGGCCGGGTAAAGTAATCATGTATTCTCCTGTAGGACAAGTTTGCAAACTTGTCCTACGACAGGCAAAAAAAAAGCCCGATCCTATAGGATCGAGCCATTAGCTTTTCGTAATATAGTGCCGTGTTAAACGGCCGTTGTTTTCAGTGAATATCTGCATCATTTCTTGTCCTTGCAAAATCTTTTTGTACTGGGAGAATATGGTAACAGGCTGTCGCCTGATTTGCAAAAAATGGGTGTGCAATCACCCCGAAAACAGAGGAACACAACATGAAATGGATTAAATTTGAGTATGACGGTAGTGTGAATTACGGCGTGATTGATGGCGAGACGGTACAGGTAACGGATTCAAATTGGGCGGATGTGATGGCAAAACGGCCGTTTACCCCCATCGCCACCCTGCCGCTCGACAGCATCCAGCCGCTCAACCCGATTGGGCGGCCACATAAAATCATCTGCATTGGACGGAATTACCTTGACCATTGCCGCGAAACGGGAGCAGATGTACCAAAACGGCCGTTGATTTTCACCAAGTTCACAACCTCCATGAACGACCCCGACGCGGAAGTAATTTGGTCTGATGAATTGACACAAAAAGTCGATTTTGAGGCGGAATTGGCGGTGATTATTGGCAAAAACGGCCGTTTTATCCCCGAATCCGAAGCCCTCTCCTACGTCGCTGGCTACACCGCCGCCAACGACATCACCGCCCGCGATTTACAGCGCGGTGACGGCCAATGGATTCGCGGCAAAAGTCTGGACGGCTTCTGTCCGATGGGGCCATCGTTTGTCACCGCCGACGACATTCCTGACCCACAAAATTTGGAGATTGGATGCCGATTAAACGGCCGTGTTATGCAAGAAAGCCACACCCGCGAAATGATTTTCCCCGTCGCCGAACTCATCTCCTTTTGTTCGCAAGCGTTTACATTGGAAGCGGGCGATGTGTTGCTGACAGGCACGCCGCACGGTGTCGGCGTTGGCCGCAGCCCGCAACTGTTCATGCAGGATGGCGACGAGATTGTGGTGGAAGTTGAAGGGATTGGCGCATTACGAAGTCACTGTCGCATAAAGCGGAATGACGTATAAGCATCTTTAGAACGCAGATTTTTTATCCGCTAAATCCGCCCAATCCTGTAAATCCGCGTCCTATTCCCA
>CAYSDT010000646.1:0-1564 GCA_964429835.1 uncultured Ardenticatenaceae bacterium
AAGTTGGCAACGGCGGAACAGGTGTTAGCTATTGCGGGGTTTATGGTGGGAACTGTGCCGCCTTTTGGTCACAAACGGCCGTTTAGAACAGTAGTAGAAACGGCCGTTTACGATCAAACAACCGTCTACGGCGGCGGCGGGGACATACACGCGCTGTTGCGGGTGAGTACGATTGAATTGAAGCGGGTTGTGGGGGAAGAAACGGCCGTTTTGCGGAAAGAACAAGCAAGTGGATAAGAATACGATCCGCAGATTACGCCGATTAGCACAGATTAAAAACTTTTTTAAAATCTGCGAAAATCGGCGTAATCTGCGGATAAACCTTTATTTAACTACGACGCAACAGCATCACACCAGCACCAGCCAACAACGCCAGCACCACCGCGATACCAATCGCAATACCGCCCATATTATCCATAAAACCACCCTCATCAGCTGTATCAGTTGATTCTGGTACGGGGGTAATGATAGGTTCTACATTTTCAGCGGCCATGTCAGCCGCGTTACTGCTATCGTTGGCACGCGCCATCGCCACTTCCGCAGCATCCGCTTCTCGTGCGCCAAAATCGGCCGAAATAAACACGCCATCCGACAAGGAAACTGCCCAATTGGTCGGCGAAGTCGCAATGTAATTTGCTGGCGGATCAAATTGAACTTGATAGGTGTCTGCGGGTAATTCTTCAAAGCAGTACGGCTCATTCACTCCATCAGAAACATAAGTGGCGACGATGCCATCCGTTTTGGAAATGGTGAAAATAACATTTGCCAATAATGCTTCGGTTTCACCCTTCATTCCATCTTGATCCATATCGTTATAGGCCGCAATACAAACCGTCGCCTCAGCCGCTTCTGTATCACTGGCGATGGCGACAGCGATGGGTGTTGCCGTTGCTTCTGCGTCTGCTTCGCCTTCGGGTGTTGCTTCTACTTCCCCTTCAGGCGTAGCTGCTTCTTCGGGTGTGGGTTCGGGCGCAGGTTCAGCACCGGGCGCAACAATCATTAACTCTTGCCCCGTGAAAATGAATTGGGGATTGCCGTTTAACTCTTGAATATGGGTTAGTGCATCGGCAGGAGCCATCCCCAATGTGTCCGCGTATTGAATGGCTAACGACCAGAATGAATCTGCACCGCCAACGATATGTACGACTGCACCATCAGCGCGAGGAGTTGGGGTTGGCGCGGGGGTCCAAGTGGGGCCAGCAGGTTGCTGTGGGGCAACAGGTGCAACAGGTGCTGAACCCAGCGCGTGCATGGTGATTATATCGGTGAAAAAGCCATTGTTGACGTGCGGGTATGAGGCAACCATCTCAACCCAGATGGTCATGTCTGATTGGGTCGCTGTGAAATCATAGATGTAACTTTGATATTGGCCGTATGCGCTGTTAAAGAAGGGGCTGTAATTGATGCCCGCTTCATCAAGCCAGCCAGTACCAACGGGGCTTGCTCCCAGTCGAACGCGCCCATGACTAGCATCCCATGGATAAACTTTCTTGCCGTCCCAATCATAAATATCAGTGAAAACGGGGGCGATGATGCGATATTGGCGACCAACTTCAAGCCCTGT
>CAYSDT010000647.1:0-1559 GCA_964429835.1 uncultured Ardenticatenaceae bacterium
TAAAATCACGTCATTATGATGCCTAAAATCGCAACTCTATCCCAGATTCCCCCCATTGCCGAACGGCGTATCGCCCTGCGTGTCACGCCGCCCGCCGAACGCGCCATTCGTGACGGCCACCCGTGGCTGTTCGCCGATTCCATCACCCGTCAAAGCCACGAAGGCAGCGCGGGCGATTTGGCCGTCGTCTTCAACCGTAAAGGTAAATTTATGGCGATTGGACTGTACGATCCCGATTCTGCCATTCGCGTTCGGATTTTGCATCAGGGCAAACCAGTCACCATTGACGATGTTTGGTTTCAAGAACGTCTTACCGCCGCGCTAAATATCCGTCGCCCGCTTGAAGAGTCACGCACCGACGGCTACCGGCTAGTGCATGGCGAAAACGATGGGCTGCCTGGCCTCATCATCGACCGGTACGCCAGCGTGTACGTCATCAAACTGTACACCGCCGCCTGGATTCCCCATTTACGCACCGTTTTAGATACATTACGGCTGGTGGGGCCAAAATCAAAAGTCGCCGCGCAACGGGTGATTTTGCGACTTAGCCGCATGGTGCAAGCGCAAAAAGAGGCGTTGCACGGCTTGGAAGAGGGGGCATTATTGGCGGGGCCTGTCTTCGACGGCCGTTCTCCGTTCCAAGAAAATGGCATCCAATTTGAAGCAGATGTGCTGCACGGGCAAAAAACGGGCTTCTTCCTTGATCAGCGCGACAATCGGGCGATGGTGGAGGGGTTGGCAAACGGCCGTTCGGTCCTGAATTTATTTGCGTACACAGGCGGCTTTTCGCTGTACGCGGCGCGGGGCGGGGCGACGAAAGTCGTCAGCGTGGATAGCAGTCGGCCTGCATTGGAAACGGCCGTTTCTCATTTTCAACTCAACGGTCACAATCCCGCCATCGCCGCCGCCACTCACGCCATCATTGTCGGCGATGTGTTCGATGTATTGCGCGATATGGAACAACAAGGGATGCAATTCGGCATGGTCATCATTGATCCGCCCTCGTTTGCCAAGAAAAAATCGGAGCGCGACGCGGCATTACGGGCGTATGAACGGCTTATCGTGATGGGATTGGCGGTGTTGCGATCTGGTGGCGTGCTGGTGGCCGCGTCTTGCTCTTCCCAGATATTAGCCGATGAATTTTTTGCGCTGGTGCATAAGGTTGGGATGAAAAACGGCCGTTATCTCCAAGAAATCAACCGCACCACCCACGCCATCGATCATCCCATCGGCTACCCCGAAGGCGCGTACCTGAAATGCCTTTTTGCTACTGCTCCTTGAATATAATCCATCGGTTAAAACCGATGTTTGACACAAGAAACGCGCTGAAAGCGCGTTCAGACCAGCCCGCTTTCAGCGGGCTTTTGTGTATCAGACACCGATTTCAATCGGTGTCGCGCCCGCCTCAGAACTGAAACCACCCCATCTCCCCTTAAAACAAAAACAGCCAACGAAATTCACGTTTCGTTGGCTGTTTCCAGTTTATTGTTGACTGTTGATTGTTTCGTATCTTCTCAGTATTTCGGGGAGACCTGACAGGTTTTTCAAAGATACTCGTG
>CAYSDT010000648.1:0-1545 GCA_964429835.1 uncultured Ardenticatenaceae bacterium
GAATAATGAATTTTTAACGGCCGTTTACCCCACACAACAAAAAAGCACTGCAATCGCAGTGCTTTTTTTATGGCATACCCCACAACCGAACTAATACATCACCAGAACCTAAAAACTGTTAGGTCTGTACTCGCTACTCGTCTCGAATCATGGCCGCGCTAATTTCGTTATGTTTTTTGAGATGGGTGCGAAGGTTGATGGTGGTTAAACGGCCGTTTTCCACCACAATTTTCCCATTCACCACCGATAAATCCACGCCCGACGGCTGGCAAAGGGCAACAGCGGCGACGGGATCGTGCAATGCGCCCGCAAACGCGATTTGGTTCAAATCAAAGGCGATGAAGTCCGCGCTCATGCCCGGCGCAAGGTGGCCGATGTCATTTCTGCCCAGCACAGATGCACTGCCGCGAGTGGCAAGTTCTATCGCTTGCCGTGCCGTCATCGCGTCGGCAATGCCCGCAAAGCCGCCACGCCCGCCCGGCTTTTCGCTCAAATAACGGTCAGGAGCGACCCGCTGGAGCAACATCGCCAGCCGCGCTTCGCTGAGTAAATTGCCGCCATCATTGGAAGCGGAACCATCCACCCCCAGCCCGACGCGCACGCCCTTGTCGCGCCATTGCACGACGGGCGCGATGCCGCTTGCCAGCCGCATGTTGCTGCTGGGGCAATGGGCAACGCCTGTGCCAGTGCTGGCAAATAAATCCATCTCGCCCTCGCTCATATGGACGCAATGAGCGTGCCACACATCATCACCCGTCCAGCCGAGCGAGCGTACATATTCGACGGGGCGTTTGCCGAACACTTCGAGGCAAAACGCCTCTTCTTCGATGGTTTCGGCTAGATGGGTGTGTAAACGCACCCCATATTCACGCGCTAACACGGCCGATTCACGCATTAAATCGGCGGTGACGGAAAACGGGGAACACGGGGCGAGGACGACGCGGGTCATGGCAAAACGGCCGTTGTCGTTATACGTTTCAATCAGCCGCTGACTGTCTTTGAGGATGAACGCCTCATCTTCGGTCACATTGTCTGGCGGTAGACCGCCCTTGCTTTCGCCCAGCGACATTGAGCCGCGAGCCGCATGGAAACGCAAGCCAATCTCGCCCGCCGCCCGAATTTGGGTGTCGAGGGTGCAATCGTTGGGGAAGATATACAGATGGTCGCTGCTGGTGGTGCAACCCGCCAATGCCATCTCTGCCAAGCCCGTAATGGTGCTGACGTGTACGCCTTCGTCCGTCAGCCGTCCCCAGATGGGGTAGAGCGTTTTGAGCCATGTAAACAGGTCGGCTTCCTGCGCCAGCACGCGGGTCAGGCTTTGGTACAAATGGTGATGGGTGTTGATGAAGCCGGGCAGCACGATGTGGTCGCGCAAATCCAGCACTTGGTCGGCGGTGTCGGGCAAATCGGCGGTTGCGCCGACTTGTTCAATCACGTTGTCGCGGATGAACATGCCCCCATCTTGAATTTCGCGCCGCTGATCGTCCATTGTGACTAAAACGGCCGTGTTTTTGACAAGTAATGTACTCATTGCATCGCTCCTTG
>CAYSDT010000649.1:0-1545 GCA_964429835.1 uncultured Ardenticatenaceae bacterium
CAAGAATTTTACTGATGACAGCGACAAAAGTTAATGCCAACGCCAACCACCATCCACTGCCGCTAATTTCCATCAAATTAACGCCTAAACCAATGTTGATGAAGAATATCGGCACAAAAAATCCATACGCCAATGCCAACACTCCTTCTTCGATTCGTGACTTTGACGGCAGTTGCGACATGAACAGACCAGCCATGAACGCGCCCGTAATGGAGGCCAAGCCGCCCAGATATTCGGCCGCCCATGCAAATATCAGCATGAAAACCAGCGCAATCGCCAGCAAACCGAAGCGATTTAACAGTCGATCCGCCAAATGGAGCGCACGGGGGAAAATAAACTTCCCGATGAGTGCGGCCACGACCAAAAACAGTGCCATTTTCCCCATCGTGAGAGCGATTTCTGCTACGCCACCAGTGCCGCTGGCAACAATGAAGACGGTTGAAAGCAATAGTAGCACCAAAATATCATCAAAAACGGCCGAGCCTAACATCGCCAAGCCGACACGGGTACGCAACACGCCCAATTCCAGCAGCGTTTGCGCCGAAATGCTGACGCTGGTTGCCGACAGTGCCAAGCCGATGAATAACGCCTCGTTCATCTCCGCGCCAAACAGGATAGCAGTACCCCATCCCATCCCCAGCGGAACAAACACGCCCAGCGAACCAGCCAAAACGGACACTTTTCCAGACTTCATCAGTTCGCCCATGTGCAGTTCTAATCCAGCGACAAACATCAGCAAAATAACGCCCAATTCAGACAAGAAATGGATGGTTTCGGAGACAAGTTCGCCATGCCCACCACCATTCAGCACGTCAAATTGCATCATGTTGATGACGGTTGGGCCAAGAAGTATACCTACTAAAAGTTCGCCCAATACGGAGGGCTGATTGAGCCGTACACTGATATAGCCGCCCGTCTTGGCGGCGGCAATAATGACGGCGAGAGCTAATAAAAAGCTCAGAAATTCATGTGACATATAAGTTAACCTCGTTCCCACGCTCTGCGTGGGAATGCAGCTCGGACGCGCTGCGTCCCACTCGACGCAGAGCGTCGAAAGATGACGTTCCACGCAGAGCGTGGAACGAGTTCATAATTATTTACGACGGCTAATAACTTCAACCGTCACAGTGTTGCCCGTGCGCCGTAATTCGACTAAATCACCATGATTGATGTTGCCGATGATGTCGCCGTCAAAATCGTAGGCGTAGGGGATGTTTTCTAGTGAGCAAGCGGGTGCGCTCTGCTGGTCGATTTCAGTATTCAAAATGGCAAGCGGAGCCATCCCCCGATAGAAAAGTTCCAACAGCACATACGGCGCAACCGTTGAGCCACTCCCTTTGGGAAAGATGGCGATTTTGCCCGCCATGCTCTGCCCGTTGGCTGGATGGCCTTCTTCTTCAATTTCACCCGTCACCCGATTGACAAAGCCAAGCAACGTGATGGGTGTGTCGGTGACGAATGCTTCGCCGCGCACGGTGAAATTGGTTTGGGAGGGGAGGCCGTGGCCGGTGAAGAGTAGGGAAGCGGGGGAGAGGGGGGGCAGGG
>CAYSDT010000650.1:0-1540 GCA_964429835.1 uncultured Ardenticatenaceae bacterium
TACCCTCACCCCAACCTTCTCCCAAAGGGGGAGGGTTTACGACCGTCCCCTGCATTGACATATTTGAAAACAGGGGGGCGTTTTTCCGTTGCCTTTGTCGCCATCCCTGCCCATGCTTGCAAATCGGCTAGCGAGCCGTTGATCTGTAGAATTATCATGGTGAGTCATCTAAACTCCGTGCGAGTGGCGAGTATGCGACTATTTATTCGCCACTCGCCATTCGCCATTCCTTACTCTATCCAACCCGTTTGCATTAACTCGGATACCGAGCGCGTTGATGCAGGTTCAGCGGATATATCGGGCGCAGCGTTGACTAGCTCGTCAAGTGCCATTTTATGTGCAATGATGGCCTTCGTCCCTTTCATACCATCGAGGAAATCGACACTGGCGCGTTTTTTGCGGATCTCTGTGACACGCTTTTGGGCTAAAGAAACGATACTGCTGCGGTCTGCCCAGCTTAAATTGGTGCTGGACATGACTGCGCCGCTAAAGGTGATGAAATTATCTTTGACGGTTTGAATGTCGTTGGCATTGGCGGCCGTTTTTAATAACTCATGCCATAAACGGCCGTATCCCAACGACTGCCAATCTGACCGTTGCGTGGTTACTTCAATTTCCAGCACGATATAATTATGGTCGGTGTACACCTTGCCATCATTAGTCATCAATTCGCCGTCTTTGACAGTGAGCGCGTCTGAATCCACTTCCGAATCGGGCGCGGAAATCATCACCAGATAGCCGGGCGCAAGCCAGACGTTTTCTTCCAACTCCTTATCCAGCCCCAGTTTCAAATCCAGTCCATCGCTGGATAGTGCGCTTTCAATGGATGTTTTGATGGTGCTTGTGACAGAAACGGCCGTTGATAAGGCCACATTTGGCACAAATTGACTAATCCCTTCCGCCAAACTGATGAATCGCTGCGCCCAATCGTCGGCGGGGGCGGCGTAGAGGCCGAGCATCAACTCCAAATCGCCGCCGCGATACAGGATGGGGCCGAGCAGCGTCTGATCCAGCGTCACGATGTCGTCAAGGCGGGAAGTGTTGCCATCGCCTGCCATTTCTGGCTTGGCGACGTAATTGATTTCCACCTTGCCGTCCATCCCCGCGAAGCGCATCAGCGCATTGACGACGGGGTATTTCGTCTGAAACAGTTCCCGCCGATTCTTGAGAAACATCCGCGACAGGCGCAAGCGGAGGTATGTTTCCTCCATGACGAGTTTTGTCGGGGTGGGGGATGGGATGAAAAACGGCCGTAAAATCTTGCTCTCATCTTTGAGTGTTCTTTTGAATACAGTTCTAAAATCTGTTGACATAATGTTCTCCTGTTATTGATTACTCTCTGTAGCTGATTGTGCAAACAAAACATACCAAGTTACTGGCCCGACTACACCTTCTACATCCAAACGCATATCTTGCTGAAAAGCTTTAATGGCATTTTCAGTATTTATGCCATATACACTATCAATTAAATCCACATCAAAATACCCTAAATTGAGTAACTGTTGTTGTACCAACCTTGGTATCTCCTCAATATTTCGGG
>CAYSDT010000651.1:0-1529 GCA_964429835.1 uncultured Ardenticatenaceae bacterium
CCTTATTGGGTAAAAGTTGAACTTTTTTCAGTGGACTCAAGAGTAGTATTGAAAATTGGGTGTAGTACTCAACAAAACAGACAGTAAGTAGTATGTAACAAAGCAGACCAATATGAATTCGATCAAAGCTGACATTCTTGTCGTAGATGACACCATCACAAATCTTGACTTATTGGAAGAGATGTTGTCCATGGAAGGATACACGGTGCGTCCTGTTCCTAGCGGCGCATTGGCGTTACAGGCAGCAACGGCCGTTATCCCCGACCTTATCCTCCTTGACATCAACATGCCAAAAATGGATGGCTACGAAGTGTGTACCCGCCTGAAAGCCGATGCACGCACCCGTGATGTTCCCGTTATTTTCCTCAGCGCGTTAGGCGAAACGCTGGACAAAGTAAAGGCGTTTGATGTTGGCGGTGTGGATTATGTGACCAAACCATTCCATATCGAAGAGATATTAGCACGCATTGACACCCATCTTGAATTGCATCGTTTGCAACAAACACTGGAACAGCGCGTCGAAGAGCGCACGGCCGATCTCGTTCGTCTTAATGCAGCCAATAATCGTTTTGTCCCCCATGCGTTTCTTCAATTTTTAGAGCGCGACAGCATCGTCGATCTAAAGTTGGGCGATCATGTACAGCGCAAAATGTCGATTTTATTTTCTGACATCCGTGATTTCACCACCATGTCAGAACAGATGACACCACGCCAAACTTTCGATTTCCTTATCGACTATATGGGGCATGTCACACCCATTATCCATCAACGGCAAGGCTTTGTAGACAAATATGTGGGCGACGGGGTGATGGCTCTCTTTCCGCGTAATGCGGATGACGCACTGCGGGCGGCGATTGATATGTTGAGGGAAACGGCCGTTTACAACCAACACCGTCACGCAAACGGGCAACCACCCATCCGCATTGGCACAGGGCTGCACACGGGCGACTTGATCATGGGCATTTTGGGAAATGAAGAGCGTATGCAAGGGACTGTCATTTCCGATGCCGTCAATCTGGCTTCCAGATTAGAAGGATTGACCAAACTGTACGGCGTATCAATCATCATCAGTGAAGATATATTGCACGATTTGACTGATCCCAGCCAATACCACACCCGCTTTTTGGATCGCGTCCAAGTCAAAGGCAAAAAGAAGCCGATTATCGTCTACGAAGTATTCGACAACGATCCTCCAGAAATTATTGAGCGTAAGCTCAAAACAAAAGCAGAATTTGAGGCGGGATTGGCGTTATATTGTGATCAGGATTTTGCCAACGCCAGCGCAAGTTTCAGCCATGCGCTGGATCAAAATCCAGACGACACGGCGATTCAACGCTACTTGCAACGGGCAACGCATTTTATGGAACATGGCGTTCCGCCTGATTGGGTCGGGGTGGCGGCGTTGAATGAGAAGTAGGTGGTGGATAAGGAACGCGAATTAAATAAATCCTCATTCATAAGGGTACATTTTAGCGGCATCGGTTAAAAACCGATGCCTGACACAAGAAACGCGCTGAAAGCGCGTTAAA
>CAYSDT010000652.1:0-1519 GCA_964429835.1 uncultured Ardenticatenaceae bacterium
AACTTTTTGGTTTTGACACCTTCTAAGGCAGGGATTGGAATGAGTGTTTTTTATGGAAAACGGCCGTTTGCTATCTAGTGAAATTTATTTCAATGAAAGCCACTCCCTCGCTTCATCCATCGTGTAGAATAATTTTAGATCCCAACTACTGCCCCATTCAGTTGATTTTTCAATATAATGTTTAAGGAAATTGCGTGCATGTTCATCAGTTGCGACCATTGCACCTTTTAAGCTTTTCTTATAGTGCATAGATGCAACATTACCCTGAGTAGCTGGATAAACAGCATCTTCTTTTTTAACCGAGAACGCGGTAGATTCTGTTGTGTCAGATATGAAATATCGTATATCATCAAATCGAGCATCACCAAACATTTCACTTCCAGCCTGATCTATTTCTTCATTAGTAACATCACCATAATACTTCCAATAAATTCCCTCATCTTCCCATGTGGTTATATGTGGCATTTTTATTTTACCCGCCTTTCATTTACGCTGATTATTACGTCAATGAATCCATCAAAAAACTAATCATTATTGTTCATTATTCTAACGGCCGTTTCCCCATCCTCCAACACAAGCCTATCCCCTGTTTCGGGGTCATACAACCCAATCAAAATCGTTTCACCCACACCATTTAACGTGTGCGTGTCGCTGACGAATTCGCCAGCCATCCAGCCTGTGGTGGGGCGCGTCCAGTTGGCGGGTTCGCCGTCTGATTGGGCGATGAGGTTGCCGTTTGCGTCGAGCAGGTGGACGAAGATGCGATAGCTGGTGTCGGTTTCGGTGATGGATTGCCAAACGGCCGTTATTTCCATCATCCCCTCATTTTCAACTACCGTCACTGCTTCAAGGGCAACGATAGGGTCAGACGGGTCAGAAGTCAGGCTTTTGAAAAAAGCCCGACTTCTTGCGTCAGGCGGCGGCTCAAACACCCGATCTGGGGCGGTGATGGTGAGCGTGTTTAGCGTGACCGCTTCACAATTCGCATCATTTGTTAGACAAATTTCCCACTCATATTCACCACTTTCGAGAGCGACGGGCAGACGAAACGGCCGTTGTCCGCGCCACAAATCCCCATCTTGCCATTGGCTGGTGGGGAAATCGGGTAGCACAGGTGAAAACTCTTGGGTGAAGGCGATGTTTCCATCGGCATCGACAAGGCGGAGGATGGCGTTTACGTCGTCACCCATCGCCCCGTTCGCTTGCCAAAAGGTGGTGAGCATGAACGGGTCGCCGGGCGCGGCTTCTTGACGGTCGAGGTTATAGCCGACGAGCGCGACGTTGCCCCATCGCCCATCTGATACGAATTGGGGGTCAATTGTCGGCGTTTCTTCGGGGCGTTCCAGTTGCACCGTGCCTAAAATCCGCGTCCGTTTGCCATCGGCCAGCGGCACAGTCGCCAAGCTCTCTTTGTCGAACAAAATGAGCTGAATTTGGTACAAGCCAGGCGGCGTGGCGGGTAGCGCGGTCACGTCGTGCAGGATGTCGGCGTAGCTGCTGGTCGGCCACGCGCTGGTGG
>CAYSDT010000653.1:0-1513 GCA_964429835.1 uncultured Ardenticatenaceae bacterium
TGCGAAGCAGTCTACTGCCCGCCAACGCCCTCTTCTGGGGGCAGCGGGGAGACAAAACGATGCTGGGTATCTATGTCCCCGCCCGCCGTTGGCAGATACAGACGGATGATCGTCGATACCATCTGCCGATGCCGCCGTTTGTTTTTATTGGCGTTGGTACGATGTATAGGATATTTGCAATTAAGAAACGGCCGTTTCGACAAAGCTCAATACAGGCGTTTCGACAAAGTTCAATGCAGTCGTTTGCCCACAACATCCAGCTATACCACGCTCCCAGCCCTAATGTGTATGGCAACGGCGGCATCTGTTCGGGCAACGCCCCCTTCCCTGCCTGCTCATCTGAAACGATTCAAACCGCATTGCATCTGTTCATGGAAGATAGCTATTTCAATGCAGATTTATGCGTTGGTAAGTGCAATTCACATAAAAATGACATCCGTCATCTGTGGGAAACGCTGGATGGCAAAAAACGATTCCCGCTGAAAGAGCTTGTCCCCATGAATATGCGCTTGCAGGATTTACTCTGAGTGTGTGCGATTGGTGTATAATGACATCGTGGACACCGTTTTGTAGATAGATGGCGATGAATAGGGTGTGAAATTGATGAATAAGAATAAAAGATTGCCGACCTGGCGCGAAATGAATATGGATACTACGCCAGAAGTGGAGGAAATACTCTTCAAGATGTGGCGAGAGACACCATCTTGGCGGAAGTGGCAGATGATGGATGATTTGAACCAAAGTGCGCGGCATATCGCACAAATTGGGCTAAACAAACGTCATCCGAACGCTTCGCCAGAAGAGATCCGCCGTCGTTTAGCCGATATGGTGCTGGGTTCCGAGTTGGCTGACCGAGCCTACGGTCCTCTGGTTACGGCATAAAACAGATCAAGAATTATGGCAAATACAGAAGCAGTTCGCATCACATTATTGGTGACAAGGGTGCTGGATGAGTTGGATATTCCCTACGTCATTGGCGGTTCAATGGCAAGTATTTTGCATGGAATGTTACGCACGACGATGGATGTGGATATTGTCGCTGACATACAGCCCCCACAAGTAGACCCCTTTGTTGCCGCTTTTCAAGACGCATTTTACGCTGATGACCTGATGATTAAGCGAGCAGTTCGGCGTCGCAGCAGTTTCAATCTTATTCATTTTGAAACGATGTTTAAGGTCGATATTTTCTTGACTAAAACACGTGCCTTTGATCAACAGCAGTTAACACGCCGCATTGCCGTATCACTGGGTGATGATGAGAATGAATCGGCTTGGGTGCTGAGTGCA
This sequence comes from uncultured Ardenticatenaceae bacterium, assembly GCA_964429835.1. Taxonomy (GTDB): domain Bacteria; phylum Chloroflexota; class Anaerolineae; order Promineifilales; family Promineifilaceae; genus S016-13. The sequence continues at coordinate 1,288 of CAYSDT010000653.1, forward strand.
GAAGACATCGTACTCGCCAAATTAGATTGGTTTCGGATGGGTGGCGAATCATCTGAACGACAATGGCGTGATATTCTTGGCGTGTTGAAAACACAACAGAAACAGTTAGATATACCCTATTTATGGCAGTGGGCAGAGGAACTGGATTTGATGCTGTTGATGGAACGTGCGCTGCATGAGATGAATACGTGATGCGCGTACCTGAATAAGGGGTCACCACGACGGA
>CAYSDT010000654.1:0-1505 GCA_964429835.1 uncultured Ardenticatenaceae bacterium
TACACGAGTATCTTTGAAAAACCTGTCAGGTCTCCCCGAAATATTGAGAAGATATATTGAGAAGATATGTGGAGGGGTTGTAGTGTTGGGGACAAACGGCCGTTTACAAAAAAAGCAAGTAACAAGCAACCCACTCGCCACTTGCCACTTGCAAACTTCTACGGCACAGGTGTCATAAACACCTCACCTTTATTTAACTCTTGCACATACGGCGTTGCTGGTGGTAACGGTGCATCTTCAAAAATCACATTTTCAAAGCCCGCCCCTTGCATTAACGCCGCGATTTGTAATTGGGCATTGTAATCCGCACGGTCGAGCAAGTCACTGTCATAAGCGGCCGTTAGAATTTGTTCCTGTGCCGCTTGGCGCAACCGTGTCTCTAATTGCGGATCAGCTTGTGTCAATAAACCCGTATCTCGATCCAGCACTTTTGAGTGTTCCGTGTCCAGCACGGGCAAATCATCAAAAATGATGCTCGGTGGCAGATGGATGCGTACCGTCGTCGGGTCAACGACTTGAATGTCATCTTCGGTTAGCTGGTTCAAATCCAGCCCACCAGTGACCTTGCCCACGCCTTGAAAAATCATCGTTTCGCCTGCCAATCCCCATAAAAGATCAGTATTGCGTTCTGACGTGACAATTTGCTCGTAATCGGCCGAGATTGTCATCAGTCGTGCTTCGTCATTGATTTGCCGTAACAGCGTCACAGGGTCGGGCAAGATGATTGGCTCGACAGGCGTGAATAAACTCTTGACCAAATCGCCTACAGGAGCCATCGCCGCTTCCGCTTTGTTGACGCTGGCGACGAAGGTGTAGGTGGCAAACGCCCCCATCACAAACAGCCCCCCAAAGAAAATCATCACGGCGATATACGCCCCTTTTTTTAAACCTGAATCTTGTTGTTTTGTCGATTCCATCATCATATCCTCAGCAACCATAATAAATACCTCTCTTGGTGGCGATGGCATTGCCCGCGCCGCAGTTATACGCAAAATATCAAAGATGAGTTGAGTATATGGTAATTATCGGTTGTTATCTTTAATGGCAGCTTGTCGTTGTATTAAGCCAATCTTAAAAAATAAAGAGGAGTAGAGGCTTCAGCCTCTACTCCTAATAATCTCTTTACGAATGGTTGGGCGATGGGTTGCGCGTTAGCCTGCGCCGCCAAAGAGTCGCCACAGTTGTGCAATCAAGAAGGTCAACCCGAACCCCATCGCCAATGGCAGGAAGGTGGCAACGGCCGTCCATTTTCGACTGCCCGTTTCTTTATAAATGGTGTAGATGGTGGTTGAGCAGGGATTGTGCAATAAGCTGAAAAGCATGATGTTTATGGCCGTTAATAACGTCCATCCCCCTGCCACTAATAACGCCTTCGTGCCATCATTGCCCAGTTCAAACATCACGCCTGTGCCAGCGTCGGCATCCACGCCCAGCACCAGCACTGTCAACATTAGAATGGTGGGGATGATGATTTCGTTGGCGGGAATGGCGACGATGTACGCCAG